>CALMWS010000262.1 GCA_937870795.1 uncultured Bacteroidota bacterium
GATCATGTAAAAAAAGAGTTGTTGTTTATCGGTACCGAATGGGGCATTTATTTTAGCATCAATGGTGGTCAGAGTTGGACCCAGCTCAAAGGAGGTTTGCCTACTATACCTTTCAGAGATTTGGCCATACAAAGAAGAGAAAATGATTTGGTAGGTGCCAGCTTTGGCAGGAGTTTTTATATCCTCGATGATTATAGTGCATTGAGGCAAATCAACGAAGACACACTGGCTCAGGAGGCAAAACTCTTTGATGTAAAAGATGCGCTTTGGTTTGTTCCCAGGTCACATCTTGGTTTTGAGGGCATCAAAGGAGATCAGGGTGCCGGTCATTTTGTAAGCCCCAATCCAGCCTTTGGCGCCACATTTACCTATTATCTAAAAGAAGACTACAAATCGGCTAAAGACCTTAGGCTGGAGGCAGAGAAAAAAGACACTGAGGCGAAAAAAGCCCTCAATTTCCCAAGCTGGGAACAAATTGCCGCCGAAGAAAAAAGTATGGCCCCCAAAATCTGGTTGACCATCAAAGACCGGGAAGGTGCTGTGGTAAGGAGACTCGAGGGGCCGGGCCAAAAAGGCATTCACCGACTCAATTGGGATTTGAGGTATCCGGCACCAGATGCCATTGGACTCAACGGAGGTGGTAATGCAGCGGGCTTTTTGTGTGCGCCCGGTAGATACAGCGTTTCGCTGAGCAAGGAAATAAATGGCGTGGTCACTGCTTTGTCGGGAGAAAAATATTTTGAAGTCAAACCGCTGAGGGCTGGTGCCTTGCCGGGATCCGGCAAAGAGGAGGCAGCACGATTCTGGAGGAATTTTGAATCATCAATCAAGATTGCCAGTGCGTTACAGCTCAGGACCGGCAATACTGTAAAGTATTGTGATGCACTGAAAAAAGCGGCGAGCCAAAGCAAGCTTTCATATGCCGACATCAACGCCAGGCTCAATACCATCAGGTCCAGTCTTTACACCATTGAAGAAGAACTCAATGGTTTGCCAGCCAGGAACCAAATGGGTGAAAAAAACAATCCCACCATTGGCAGTCGAATCTTTGATGTGATCAGGGGTGTGAGTCAGGCAACCTACGGCCCTACCCAGACCCATCGTAAATTGCTGGAAATAATCCACAAAGATGTAAAGAGGAACAGCGAATTGTTGGCCACACAAAATGATCAATTGAAAAAATTGGCCAAAGAATTGTACGAAGCTGGCGGCCCATTTGTAGAAGGAGGATTTTGACGGCGTACCGTTGTCCGCTGTCCGTTCCCTACGCCGGCTATGCCTGCATAGGGACAGGTGGCGGTTGGCCGTTTGCGGTTAGCCGTTTGCGGTTCCCTACGCCGGCTATGCCTGCATAGGGACAGGTGGCCGTGGGCGGTTCCCTACGCCGGCTATGCCTGCATAGGGACAGGTGGCGGTTGGCCGTTTGCCGTTCCCTACGCCGGCTATGCCTGCATAGGGACAAGTGCCGGTTCGCCGTTGATTGGAAATTGGATTATCTGTAACTAAACTGTTTCAGCTATGTTGAATAAAAAAGATCCCTACGTACCAGTGGTATGTAGGGATCTTTTTAGTTAAGAGCTTCAACTCTCTTAGCTTACTTTCAACATATAGTTGAGTGAAAGTGGGACGTAAAGAGGGCTTTAAACTAACAAAGGGAATACTCTAAAGAAACCTCTGCCGTTAATGATTTTGAAATAGGACAATTGGCTTTGGCGTCTTCAGCGCAGGCAGCAAATTGTTCGTCGGTGATGCCGGGTACGGTGGCTTCAAGAACGAGGTGTGATTTGGTGATGGCGCCATTTTCGAGGGTAACATGGCAGGTGGCAGTGAGGTTATCGGGAGTGAAACCAGCGGCACCCAATACGAAGCTGAGTTTCATGCAGAAACAACCTGCGTGGGCAGCGGCGATGAGTTCTTCGGGGTTGGTACCGATGCCATCTTCGAAACGGGTTTTGTAGGAATATTGTGATTCGTTAAGAACAGTACTTTGAGTGGTAAGGTGACCGTGGCCTTCCTTGCCACTTCCGTTCCATACAGCGGTTGCTTTTCTGATCATTGATAATAGGTTTGTTGATTTGTGATTGAATGATAGTTGTACTCTAAAGACAAATTTGACCGGAAAAGGTTCACAACGGCAAGGCTGTAGATTCTCTAATGGTAGAAAGCACAAATTGCGACTGGGCATTGCCGATATTGACCAGAGAAGCCAGCTTGTTGACAATAAAATCCTGATATGATTTCATATCCTTTACGCAAACTTTGAGCATGTAGTCAAAATTGCCTGTGACGTGGTGACATTCCAGTACCTCAGCAAAGTTGAGTACGTCTTCTTCAAATTTTTTAAGCAGGGGTCGGGCATGTTCCTTTAAGGATACATGGCAATATGCTACCAGATCAAAGCCAAGCTTTTCCCTGTCCAGAACCGTGTGATATGCTGCGATAACCCCCATCTTCTCCAGCCTGCGGATGCGTTCGTAGATGGGTGAAAGTGACAGGTTGAGGTGCACCGACAATTCTTTGGACGTGAGTCGGGCATTGCCTTGCAACAACTCCAGCAACTTGATGTCTATTTCATCGAGATGTTCCACCGTGATTTTTACTTTAAAAATGATTTACAAGGGGCAATATCGGTAATTTTACCTTCATTTTAATATTTTAAAACAATTTTTACTTCATTTTTTACATTTCACAGCAATTTAATCTATACAATCTAACTTTGAAAGAAAAAAAAGATGAATGGCCACAAATTTCATCCCGAAAGCCTGATGATGTCGTACGGTTATAAACCGGAATGGTCAGAAGGGGCCATCAAATGTCCTATTTTCCAAACATCCACCTTTGTATTTTCAAAAGCAGAGGAAGGAAAGGCCTTTTTTGAAGTGGCTTACGGACTGCGCGACAAGGGGGAAAAGGAAAAAACGGGTCTCATCTACAGCCGGATCAACAACCCGGATCTGGAAATTTTGGAAAATCGATTAAGCCTGTGGGACAAGGCCGAAGAAGCCGCGGTATTTGAAAGTGGTATGTCGGCCATCACCACCGTTTTTCTTGAATTGTTAAGACCTGGCGATTTACTGCTTTTTAGCAGTCCAGTGTATGGAGGTACCGATCACTTCATCCGGCATTTTTTAAATCAAATGGATATTCAAGCCGTTGAATTCACTCCCCAAGACACCGAGGAGGCCATTCGACAGCGCATCGAAGACTCAGGAAGAGGGCATAAGCTAAAATTGGTTTATGTTGAGACGCCTGCCAACCCTACCAATACCCTAATTGACCTTCGCATGTGCCGGGCTCTGGCAGATTACTTCCAGGGTCCGGACAATCCGGAGGTCGTACTCGCTGTGGACAATACTTACATGGGTCCCTTGTGGCAACATCCGTTAGATCATGGGGCCAACCTGTCTATCTACTCAGCTACTAAATACATTGGAGGGCATAGCGATGTGATAGCCGGTGCCATCTGTGGCAGCAGCGTCATGATCAAACGATTGAAAGTACTAAGGACTTTTTTGGGCAATATGTGTGGTCCATGGACCGGCTGGTTGTTGTTGAGGAGTCTGGAAACACTGGTAGTGCGCATGGAAAGACAAACACACAACGCACAAAAGGTAGCTGCCTTTTTGAATAAACACCCCAAAGTAACCAAGGTTTATTATCCGGGCTTATTATCAGAAAAAGACGGCAAACAATACGAAATTTATCAAAGGCAGTGTTTATCTCCTGGTGCTATGATTTCGTTTGACATCAATGGAGGTGAGGCAGAAGCCTTTGACTTCTTAAATAAACTTAAGATGGTGAAGATGGCAGTAAGTCTGGGCAGCACAGAGTCACTGGCCGAACATCCTGCCAGCATGACCCACGCAGGAGTAGATCCGAGGCATCGTGCGGAGATGGGAATTTCCGATAAGATGATCCGTTTATCTGTGGGTGTAGAACATTCAGACGACCTGATCTGGGACATCCAACAGGCGCTAGGATAAACCTTCAATGCTTTAAATACGCCTGAAGCCCAGTTCTTTAAGGATGGCTTCGTCTTCACCGTTTATTTTAACCGTTGCAAGATCGCAACCCGGGCAGATACAAGCAGTGCATACTGCAGCATCCGGGCAGTTTTCTGTAACAGAAAGCGATTTCACATCTACGCCTTTTTTTCCAAGAAAAAATCGGAGTGTTCCCTCTTTGTCACTGAAATATCCATCGTCGGCCATCCAGGGATCAGCACATTGGGTCATCTGGTATTCCATAGTAATCAAATCATCAGATGTACAAGCATTAAAGGCTAAGACCAACAGCGTAAAAATGAAAATACGAAAAGTGTTCATAGAAGTTTTTATATGTAAGACGGATAAATCATTACAAGGGTTGGTAACGTTAAATCAAAGATGTGGTTTTTTCTTTGCGGGGAAATAGATAAAGATAGTCGAGATAAAAAATTACCCTCAACGACAAGCTGTTATCAACGGGGGCATCGAGTACTTTGTTGAAATTGCGACTGTATCGAAGTTCATGGGCATTGTCGGAGGCGTAAACCTGGTTTTTCCACACCAAAAACAAGTCACTGCCAGGTGCAAAGCGCCAGTTCCATTGCATATCGATGTTAAAAATATTTACATTCCTATCATGTGAACCACTGCCATCATTGGTAGTGCCCCTGTATTCCAATCTGTCGAGCTGGCCCACATCGTTGAGGGTGCCAAAATACAGGTAGTGCACATTGTCCCAGTAGTGTCGGATCCTGGCATTGATACCCATGGTGCTGTTGAAGATAAATTTGCCTGTAAGGGTATTATCGAGGATTACGCGGTCTCTCACCCCCATAAAAATTTCCCCTTCATCTACACCGGGAATTGGGTCAGACGTCACTACATAACCACGGTCTTTATCCATAAGTGAAAGTGAAAAACTGGGAATGAGTGATAAACGGTCATTGAAACGAAATCGGGGGCTAATGTAAAAAGTAGTACTTGTTCTTCCTTCTGTTTTGAAATCTCTGTAACTGAATTTAATATCGTAAGCCACCGGTTTTCTGTAGTCACTCGAAATAAGGCCACTGACCATCCAGTTTTCCGGCCACACAAGGTACCTGCTAAAATCAGAAGTTCGGGGTTCAAAATAATCATAGGTAGCAACTGGCTCAATCCGTGCATCAAGGCCTACTGCAAACCTGCTTTTCCAGAGTACAAACGAACTGGCATTGATGGCAAAATCACTGAAGCGATAAGGTTCATAAAGTCGGGTATAGACGCTATTGAGGCTGAAGGAATATTGTTGCAATCTTTTGTTTTTGGGTGCATATTGGGTATAGCCTCCTTCTCCATATACGTACCATTCATTGGGACTGTAAAGGAAGCCCATGTCATTGGGGTCATAGTTGGCAGATTCAACGCCATGTCCGGCTTCGTATGTCCAATTGCCACCACCCTTTCCGGCCGTGAGGTGATACGTATAACCCAGGTCTTTAAGATTGGGATAATACTTTTGGCTCAACACAGCGTCACCGCTCACAAAATAATTTTGGCTTTTGGTTTTAAAATTAAAAAAACCACCCGTTACATTGGCATCGTAGTCTGCTCCTTGTCGCCAAACATTGGTGTTGACGAAAGTGACATAAGAGTTGTTTTTCAGATTTTGATCAACAACCAGGGTATTGTAATTGGTATAAGGATTGGTTTGCACCCTCCTGACCACGCCAAATTCATTCTGGAGTTCTGCAAAACTTTCGGCTACCACGGCGTTGAACGCACCAATGCCGGTGCCCTTACCGGTGCGACCACTCACCTTGGTAGCATTGATTAATTGCGTGGTTTCAGGGTTGTTGATGATGGTTTCTCCCTTGCCCAACAAGCCATTTATTTCTCCGTAATGAAGGGGTCTCCCTCCAATGCGACGCGAATAAAACAACCTTCCTTTATTAAACAATTCTGTGCCCTCCGTAAAAAATTGTCTGTTCTCCGCAAAAAACACTTCAAAAGGCCCAAGGTTGAGCACTTGTTTATCCGATAATACTTGCCCAAAATCGGGGATCAGCGTCATATCTAAGGTAAAGGCATCATTGATACCGTATTTGAGATCAAGTCCGGCACGACTGGCGGTCGATACAAAGGTCGACTGATTGGAAATTCTTGGATTGTAAGTATTGACGTAGCCGGATAGGTAAGGGGTAACCGATAGCCTGACGGGAGTAGCAATTTTTTCGATATTGGTAACTGTGCCACTTTGTTGAACCCATCCTGAAATGGTAGGGTCGATGGGACTCCAGTAAGAAACTTCTCTTAATCTTCTGATCTCCCTGCCAAATTGAACATTCCATTCTTGCACATTTCCAGATGGGAAGCGCAATGCAGAATAAGGAATTTTCATTTCTACTGTCCACCCCTCATTGTCAATATTGACTTTGGATTCCCAGATGGCATTCCAGTTGAGATCATCACTATGATTTGAAACGATGGCTTCGAGCTGAACACCCGATGAAGTAACAAAAAATTTAAAGCCGTTTAAACCACTTTGATAGGTATCAAAAAACACTCTGAAGTTATCGGCATTGCCTATCTGATCACGCAACGAAAGTTCCCTTAATATTTTATCCGGATTGTCGTCATACATCCTGGCGCCTATGTAGACAGCATTGTCGTCGTATAAAAAAAATACCCTTGTCTTAAATGTGGCGATGGCACCTGGCACCGGCTCTGTGACAATAAAATCGGTAGCGGCTTCAGCACTTTGCCAAACACCTTCGTTCAAAAAGCCATCGATGTCAATATTTTCCTGAATGCGGTGTGCGCGCAATTTTCTTTCAGGATTTTCGCCTATTGAAAGCTGGGAATAAAAAATAGATATCAGCAGCAGCGTTGCTGTTTTAATACTCATTGGCTTGGATTGGGTGTAAAAATAAGAGAAATTTAGATGGTCATGGCTTTGGTAAGTAAAAATTTGGCCTACCAAACAATGGGTAGACAAAAATAATTGAAACAGAGCCCTCCCGTCACCATATTTACAATGAAATTAAAATGAGTTTTTGAAAATCTTTCTGATTAAGATAGAAAAAGGATAAAGGGTAAATCCAAATCCATTTATCTTCCGTATATAACTCAAAAGATTACAATGATTAAAAAACTTACATTTCTTTTTATTTGTATTTTGGTACATGGCATAACCATGGCAATGGAGCTTAGATTTCACATCATTGACAAGGCCACATCCATACCTATTGAAGATGTGTGGGTCTTACATGTCAACACGGGTAATATCAAATTTTCAGATCTCAATGGCCAGATCGTCTTTGGTGATTTATCAACCGGCACCTCCACGTTTCAATTTAGCGGCACCGGCTATGAAACAAAAACAATTAGCATTACCCCTGGTGAAAGTACCAGCGAGATAGAAATTGGCCTGGATGCGACCATGATTACCATAGAAGAAATTGTTGTTGAAGGCAATGCATTGCACAAAAAAAACGTCATAGGTAGCCTGGATCTGCAGCTCAGACCTGTTCAAAACAGTCAGGAAATACTGCGCATGGTGCCAGGGCTCTTTATAGGTCAACACGCCGGAGGAGGAAAGGCAGAGCAAATTTTTTTGCGAGGTTTTGATATTGATCATGGCACCGATGTTCAAATTACTGTGGATGACATACCGGTAAACATGGTATCTCACGCTCATGGCCAGGGCTATGCCGATCTTCATTTTGTCATACCAGAACTGGTTGACAAGGTGGATTTCAACAAAGGTCCCTACCTGGCTGAAAAAGGCAATTTTACTACAGCAGGATGGGTTAACCTAAAGATGAAAACCAGACTTGATGACAACATTGTAAAAGCAGAAATAGGGCAATTTGATACCTATCGCATATTTGGAGGGGTAAACCTTCTGGAGCCGGGTGCTTCCGGAAAACACCGCTCGGCGTATGTAGCTTCGGAATACAATTTTAGCAATGGCTTCTTTGATACACCTCAAAATTTTAACAGGTTTAATATAATAGGCAAATACCTGGGCGAAATAGGTTTGAAAACAAGTCTTCAGGTAGGCATATCTCATTTTGCATCGCAATGGAACCACTCGGGCCAGATACCCAATAGGGCCGTCGAAAGCGGAGCTATCGGATTTTTTGGATCCATCGACCCAACAGAAGGTGGTAATACAGCTCGAACCAATTTTTCAGTTCAAACCACAACTCCGTTCAAAAACGGATTTATAAAAAATCATGTTTACTGGAGTCGTTATGACTTTGAATTGTATTCCAATTTTACATTTTTTCTTGAAGATTCCATCAATGGCGATCAGATCAGACAGAAAGAAAAAAGAAATTTAGCGGGGTACAACAGCACGTTTCAAAACAGCCACAGCACTGCCTGGTTTGATGGAGAATTTCAAGCCGGAATCCAATTGCGTTATGATTTTTCAAAAGACAATGAATTGTCCCAAACATTGAATCGGTCTGAAACGCGCCATCAACTTCAATTTGGTAACATTCGTGAAGCCAACCTGGCTTTTTATTTTGCAGAGCAAATGAACTTATCCCGCAAGTGGACGATAGAACCGGGACTTAGGTTGGAAAAATTTATAAATACATATAGTGATCATCTCAACCCGGGCGAAATTGCAAGGGCCAGCTCAATGAATGTTTATCCCAAACTTAGTCTTTTTTATCAGGCCGAAAAAAACCTGCAATGGTATTTGAAACTTGGTAAAGGATTCCATTCTAATGATACTCGGGTAGTGGTGCAGCAGAACGGAAAGATGATTGCACCGGCGGCTTATGGTGGCGACCTCGGATTGATATGGAAGCCCGGACGTAGTGTGGTCATACAAACAGCTCTATGGCAATTGTGGATGGATCAGGAATTTGTTTATGTTGGAGATGCTGGAGTAGTTGAGCCTAGTGGCAAAACGGGCAGATTGGGCCTTGATTTGTCGGCTCGATACCAGCTGACACGAAATTGGTTTGCCGATCTGGACTTGAACTTTGCAAGGCCCAGGGCTTTACATAACAGTACAGAGCCATACATTCCACTCGCTCCGGTGATCACCTCAGTGGGAGGATTGAATTACCAAAATGCCAAAGGCATATCCGCCAGTCTAAGGTATCGCTATATGGGTGATCGGCCTGCCAATGAAACCAACGAAGTCATTGCCACAGGTTATACGGTATTTGATCTTCAATGTACATATCGCAAGGGTGCTGTAACACTTGGAACACAAATCAACAACCTTTTCAACACGCGGTGGAAAGAAACTCAATTTAACACCTTGAGCAGACTTCAACATGAAGACCAGGGTGTTGAGGAAATTCATTTCACACCCGGTAGTCCTTTCTTTATGAGACTGAGTATTTCTTTTGCATTATAAATATACATATTTTATACGAGGCTATTTTATCAATCACAAACAGGCATTCAAATTCGAACTATACGCAGCCCTTTTCTTTTGAGGACTGGCTTATACTTTGGAATATTAAAAAATTAGGCCGGTTGTAATGTTAACACAATCGGCCTAATCTCATTTTAGTAAAAGTATGGTATTGGTTACATTCGGCAGGTCTCAGCATGCAGGCAACAAAAGCCTCTCTTGATTTTGCAGATAATCCTGATTTGATTCAGTTTGATCAACTACCCATAACATACATTTGTTCAAGTGTTGGTTTGGGAGAACCTCCTGTTTTTTCGAGGGTGATGGCATAAGCCTGAGCACCCGGAATACCTGGCTTTTCGATTAATTCACTGTTAGATACATCAAAGACTCCCATGTCTATAGGGTTGCCGTCTTTGAGTGCCCAAAGCTGGTATTGTTTACCGGAAGGAGGAGCTGGCAAGCCATTGGACGCAAGGTAAATATTGGATTGGTCTTTATTGACAACTACCGTGGCGTAGGCATTTTTGGCCAGATCCGTGCCCTTCAATAAAACGACCCTCGATTCGGGGCTAATGATATAAAATAACCTTTCTTTCAGCAACACATTTTCACGTGAGGTTTCAGCACAAACTTTATTTTGCACAGCATATTTTTTGTTGGCCTTTTCGAGTTCTTGTTTTGTTTGATCAAGAGAAAAGTAAAAAGATACTGTTAAAATGCCCAGACCAAAAACTGGCAAAAGAGGCCACCATTTGCTCAACTTACTTTCAGATGGAATGGCGGTATTGCCCGGGGTTTTTCTCACGTAATTCAGGATTTCCTCTTCACTGACAGGGGCTTTAGCAGCATAGGCTCTGGTTAAAGTTTCATATCCGGCTTCTATGGCTTCTACCTCTTTTTTGACTTCATCGTATTGCAACATCATTTGCTCTACTTCTGCCATTTCCTTTTCAGACAAGGCGCCAATAACGTATTGTTCCAGGATGCCGGATGCTATGTATGCCTTGATATCCATTATGACAATATCATTTTATAAATCAGATGTATCATTCCAAAGGCAAAGAAAATAAGGAAAAGTCCTTCTCCTTTGAGCGACTCCCTTAAAAGCAATAAAGCTCTTCTTGTTTTGGTTTTTACGGTGCCGAGAGGTAGTTGAAGTTCGTCGGCACATTCCTGTTGGGTATATCCCTGAAGGTAAACAAGTCTGACAATGTTTTGAAGGTCATGATCCAATGCCTGTATTAATTTGATAATACCGCTATCTTCAATCACAGCTTCATATTTTTTGGACTGTGCTTCAAAATTGTTGTCAATATTTTGGGTGGACTTATTCATTTTATAATTGGCACTTCTTATTTTATCGATCGCTGCATTTCTGGCAATTCGTGCCATCCAGGTAAACAATTTACTCTTGGAAGCATCATAGGAAGTGATGTTGTCATATACTTTTAAAAAAACATCATTGAGCACTTCTTTGGCTTCTTCTTCTCCTGGCACAATTCTAAGGATGATACCATAAATCGTGTCAGCATAATGGCGGTACAACAGACGGATGCCTTGCTCATTTCTTGAAATAAGCAAACCCGTGATTACATCCTCTGTATTTACCTGCATCAAAGCCTATGGTGTTCTAATGTGTCTTACAAAGTTAATCTATTTTTTTGGTGTTTAAAATTATGTTGCCGATACCGATGCTTTTGTGCAAAAACGGGCAATGGTAAAAGCTTTCCAAAATATATACGAATACAGAAGGCAATTTGGATTTAATAGTCTGGTTTAAAAAAAATGCTCCATTGATTTTCAATTAAAACGCTGATAATCTTTGCCTAAAGCCTGTTTTCCTAAATAATTATAAAAAAAATAAAAAACGCTAAATCCAAAAAGACCCTTGTTTCCGTACATAATCGAAACACACATTCACAATTCAAATTTTTTCATCATGAAAACAAAATCTTTTAAACTCTATTCTCTTGGTGCAGGTCTTTTGCTAGTGCTGATTGTTTCTGCCTATTGGGCAAAAAGAGATGCTGACACCAAAGCATTTTCCATCCCTCAGTTATTAGATAGAAATGAACGCATAATGTTGGGCCAGGAATGGGATGAAGTGCAACGCAGGTATGTAAGTCTGAGAAATCAATTGACGGCCAATACCAATGATCACAAAGCAGCTACCGCCCTTGCCTATTTGTTTATTAAAGAGGCACGAATCACAGGAGAACACGGTCATTACTATCCTGCAGCGCAAGCGGTGTTGGATCACATTTTGGAAAATAAAACACTTGACAATGAAGACCGCTTCAATGCCCTGGTCACTAAGGCAGGAGTTCAACTTTCTCTACACGATTTCAATGCGGCATTAAATACGGGTCAAACAGCCCTGGCATTAAATCCTTACAATGCGCAAATTTATGGCGTGTTGGTTGATTGCCATGTTGAGTTGGGACAGTACCAAAAAGCAGTATTACTGGCTGATCAGATGGTAGCGATCAGGCCTGATCTAAGATCGTATTCAAGGGTATCTTACCTGAGGGAAATTTTTGGAGACATTGATGGAGCAAAGAAAGCAATGCTCATGGCCATCCAGGCAGGCTACCCGGGTCAGGAAGAAACTGCATGGGCCATGCATACCTATGCAGAAATGCTGATGCGGTATGGATACAACCAGGAAGCCAGAATGGTATATGAAAGCATTCTGCAGGAAAGACCCAATTATCCTTTTGCCATTGCGGGTCTTGGTAAATTGGCGATAAAGGCCAATGATTTCAATGAAGCCGAGTCCAGATTGAAAGATGCAATTGACATAGTGCCCGAAGTAGACTTTTATGTAACGTTGGCCAATTTGTACAAAAAACAGAAAAAAACAGCACTGTGCGAAAAATTGAAAACAGAAATCCTGGCTATGCTGGAAGATGATACCCAATCAGGTCATAACATGGATCTGGAATATGCTCATGTGTACAATGAACTGTTCAGCGATACCAAAACTGCACTTCAATACGCAGCCAAGGAATTAAAGAAGCGACCACTCAATATTGACGTCAATAGGACCATTGCCATGCTGGAAGTAGAAGGAATGGATTTGAAAAATGCAAGGTTGCATTATCAAGCTGCAACAGCTACACAATCCAAACATCCGGACCTTGAAGTTATAAAAGCCAAAATTTAACTCTTCACATTTTAAAATCAAATCATCATGAGAGAAAAAAATTGTTTCACATTTTTGGTCAGGATCGCTGCGCTTAGTGTCTTGTCCATTTTCTACCTGGGGCAGTTAAGGGCCTCATCCCACCGCGAAGCTCCTTTGATTGCCAATGATCCTCTGGCCGACAATACGGATCTATATGCATTCAGGAGTCCTGACAATCCCAATACGATTACCATCATTGCCAATTACATTCCGGCTCAATTGCCTTTTGGAGGCCCCAACTACTATGGCTTTGGAAAGGATGTAAGATATGAGATCCACATTGACAATGATGCCTCCAAACATGGAGATGAAATTGTATACCGATTTACATTTTACACCGTCAATGAAGACCCCAGCACATTTTTTAATATCAGGTTGGGCAAACAGAATCTCAAAGTTAGTTACCTACTGGAAAGAAGCATGAACGGAGGCGTTAGTTTTGAGACCATTGTCAATGGAGGCATTGTGCCACCACCCAACATTGGCCCCAGATCCATTGAGTCAGGAATTGGACTAGGTAAATCCTATGCCCAGTTGTTTAGTGAAGGAATATTTCAAGCTACGACGGGTGAAAAAGTTTTTGCCGGTCCGGTAGACGATCCCTTTTATGTTGACCTCGGCGGTATTTTTGATTTGGGAAATGCCCCACGTCAGGATGGTCCTTCACGCGATGGTTTGGCCGGAACCAATGTTCATAGCCTGGTACTACAGATTCCTATAAGCACACTCCTTAAGGTCGGGGCCTCATCCACACCAGCGAATATTCTTGATAGTGACTATGTCATTGGTGTGTGGGCCTCGGCCAGCAGGAGGGCTGTGACCACATTGAAAAAAGAAGGGCAAAATGAAACCGCTGGCGAATGGGTACAAGTATCACGTTTAGGTATGCCTTTGACAAATGAGGCTGTGATACCGATAGGATATAAAGATCTATGGAACAGGATGACCCCGTATCAGGAATTTGCAGATACACTCTTTGATGCCTTTTTTTACAATCCGGAATTAGCACTGTACATGGATGATGATTTGTTTGGAGGAGCCGTACCTGCTCTTTCAGCACTCCGCATTCAAAAAAAATCGTTGGGCGCATTTGATTTTACCAATGGCGCAGATGGTTTGTATGGTTTAAAAGGCAATCCTGCTTTGGCCGGCACCGCTCTGGACGATGCCGTATTTGGAACCTTGCTGTTGCCGGCACCCGGCATGCCCAGATCGGTGGATTTATGGCCAGCCTTTCATACGGGTGTACCCAATGTAATTCCCTATCAACTTGCCACAGGAAAAAATGGAAATCCACTGGCAGCTGGCAAGCCTTTTGTCAACAACTTTCTGCCCAATGGAGGTGACATGTTGCGTTTAAATATGGCAGTTCCCCCAACACCACGAAATGACCCCAATTTCAGCTCGCTGGGTTTGATTCAGGCGGCAGTGCTTGGTCTAACAGCAGCTCCTTACAATACCAATACCAATATCGAATTTATTCCCAATATGGATGGTTTTCCGAATGGCAGAAGATTGGAAGATGATGTAACAACCATAGAGCTGCAAGCCGTTGGTGGTGCCGTATTGGCAGCTGTTGGTCTTTGGTATGATGACTATATTCCCGGTACGTCGGCTAGTCCGGTTACACAGGATTTATTAGACGTGATTACATTTAGAACCGGAGTAAATGCTAATGATGCAGCCTTCGATTCATCATTCCCTTATCTGGCCAAACCCTGGAGAGGTACCCTGGCTTCCAAATAACTTATTAAAATAATATTATCATGAAATCAAAAATTATTTACCCTATATTATTTGTCATCATCATAGCAGTGTTGTGCAACGTGCCACTGCTGGCTTCTTCGCACAGAGAAGCCCCGCTGATTGCCAACGACCCTTTGGCAGACAATGTTGATTTGTATGCCTTCAGGAGTCCTGACGATCCCAATACGATTACCATCATTGCCACCTACGTACCCATGCAGCTACCCCATGGTGGTCCCAATTATTTTAGTTTTGGAGAAAACATACGATACGAAATTCACATTGACAATGATGCCTCTATTCCGGGTGATGAAATCACATATCGATTTAC
>CALMWS010000263.1 GCA_937870795.1 uncultured Bacteroidota bacterium
GGGTGGTGGAGAAGACGGCCAGCTCTACGAGGGCTTTGGTGGGGCTGTGGGGCAGCACGTACATAAAGCGTACCTCATCGCCCTGGTCGATGCTGAAGTCCATGAAGGTACAGGCGGTATCATCGAAGGCGGGGGTGGGTGTTTCGATGACCCAGCCTTTGAAATGCTGGTCGGTGTAGACATGTTTCTTTTTGTCGATCTGGCTGGTGAAGACGGAAGAAAAAAGGTGGTTGCACACATAGCTGCCCTGGTCGGTGAGGACCTCTACCCTGCCCTCTTTTTCAGTGTGGCTGAGATAGGCGGCTTTTACATAGTGTACGTGTTTGCTTTTTTCGATGCGGTTGTGGATGTGCCGGTAAAAGGGGGCAGACAACAGCATGCGGTAGTCGTAGGGAGCGGGATCGAGGGGGATGTGTTCGCCGCCCGGGCCTACAAAGTGCAGGGTCTTCCAGCGTTTTTGGGCGAGGAAGTCGTAGCGGTTGGACTTTTTGTACCAGCTGCACCAGGTGCGGTCGTTGCAGGTTTTGATTTCTTTGTCGATGACCAGAATGTTGTAGCCCGCAAAGGCAGGATCACAAAGCCGGTCTGCCAGGCTGAGGCCCGCGGCTCCTGCTCCTACTATGATATAGTCGTACACCTGCATATGGCTATAATGCAAACGATTCGAAATAGTTCAGCATGGTTTAATACAATTCGCTTTCCAGCTTGTAGAGGTATTTGTTGACGATAACTACCGTGGATGTAACTGTAATGACCAGTGAGATGATAAAAATGAGCAGCAATGACAACAGTACATAGTACCATTTGAGGATGTCTGTCATGGCCGGAAACTGGTAATAGAGGGCCGCTGTAATGATCAGCAGGGCGATGGTGGCGATGGCGAAAGATTTAAGTGCAATTTTACCGGCAATCTTGATGTAGGGCTGCCTGATAAACGAATCTCTGGCACCGATGATCTCCATGGTCTTGATCTCCCAACGGTCGGCATACAGAGAGAGGTTGATGGTATTGTAGATGATGACCACCGCCAGAAAGACAAAGACCAACGATAGCATGAGCACCAGGTAGGATGCATTGCGCAGGTTGGACTTGATGTTTTCTACCACTACGTTTTCAAAAAATACATCAAAGACCTCGGGTTTTTCTTTGAGTTGTGCCTTGAGTTTTGACAAATTTTCTTCGGTGTAATAAGCCGCCTTTACATTGAAGGAGATTATGTCTTTAAACGGGCTGCCCACCTGCCTGAGGTTTTCGCTGATTTCGAGGCCCAGCACCTTGTCTGCTTCTTCTTTGGGGATAAATTTTACGCTGCCTTCCACAATTTTGGAGTTGGAGGCGATCATCTTCATCAAAGCGGGAGCCGCTGACAGTGAGGTGCTGTCGGCGTTGATTTCAATGAGGATGTTGATCTTTTCTTTGACCAAATGGGTGATGCCATTGGTATGGAGGTACAACAATGAGAAAAAACCAATGAGCACCAATACAATGGTATTGGAAAGGATGGCGTAGGTGACCGATGATTTTCCCGCTGAAGCTCTCATATATTACACAAATGTAATATTTATTTTTTTAATATCCATGCAGCTCCTTCAAGCACACCGGCGCAATGCCATGACATGTATTTTAACGCTTCAAACCCATGGCCGAGCCAGTAGAAATACTACCCTTTTCAGGAAAGTGGGGGTTAAGATTAATTTTTATACCTTTGTTGACCATTCAAGACACCATGCAAAAAATTATTCTTACCCATTTGTTTGCTTTTTGCTTATTGCCTCTATTCAGTCAGATCACGGTGGTGAACCCCGGCTTTGAAGACCAGGCGGCCGATGCCACGGTACCCAAGGGCTGGCTGCCTTGTGAAGACAATACCACACCCGACATCCTGCCGGGCTTTTGGGGCGAATATGGCGATGCCAGCCAGGGAAATACCTACGTAGGTCTGATCACCCGCGAAAATGCCACTTTCGAGAGCATAGGGCAGCGATTGAGCAAGCCATTGAGCAAAGGCGAATGTTATCGCTTTAAAATTGACCTGGCACGGGGTGCTGTTTATGCCGGTTTTAATAAGGCCATCAAACTGAGAATATGGGTGGCAGAAAACAAATGTGAAAAAGGTCAGCTCATTTATACCTCTGATTTTATCCAACACACCGATTGGAAAACGTACATGATCGAATTTACATCCAATAAAAATCACAAGTACATTCGTTTTGAGGCCTATTACAAGGATGGCAATTTTTCGCACAAGGGCAATGTACTGCTCGACAATCTCAGTGCCATTCAAATGTGCGGCCGGGCCTGATGCCCATTGTATAAAGCAACAAATAAAGGCTGTGTAACCAAGGTTACTTCCTGCATCGACAATTGGGGCTTACCTTTGCAAAAAAATTAGCCATGATTAAGCGAATTTTAACCCTTATGATTCTTTCTGGTCTGTTGATGGCTTGTAAGCAGGATAAAAAAGAAGGCAATCCATCTCCGTCAAGCGCACAGACCAATGCTGTGGGTTATACCAACATCACCGTTGATCAATTCAAAGAAAAGCTGGCCCAAAGTACGAAACCGGTCATTTTGGATGTACGCACCCCCGGTGAAGTGGCCCAGGGTGTGATTGAAGGTGCCACCGTGATTGACATCAACGATGCTGCCTTTATAGACAAGGTCAATGCCCTCGACAAAAATGTACCCACGGTAGTATACTGTAAAGTTGGAGGTAGAAGTGCCACTGCATGCGCTGCTATGGCCGATCTTGGCTTCAAAGAACTCTATAATCTGCAGGGTGGCTACGATGCCTGGCAAACGCAACAATAATGAAGATGGATTATCTAACAACATTTTTATCGGGGTATGCCAACTACGCGGGCTATCTGTGGTACGAGATCAGCCATCCCGGCTGGCACAATTATTTTTACTGGTTGCTGCTCGTCTCTGCCTTCTTTTTTGGCCTTGAGCTGATGGCTCCCTGGAGGAAGGACCAACCAAGGTTCCGCAAAGATTTTTGGATGGATTTCTTTTATATGTTTTTCAATTTTTTCCTGTTTTCGCTTGTGGTTTACAATGCCGCTTCCGATGTAGTGGTCAAATTGTTTAACAACATCATTTTAACCATTTTCAACTTTGATCTGCAGGCTTCCAACCCCATGAATCACTGGCCTATGTGGGCTGTTTTGCTCACCGGATTTTTGGTCAGGGATTTTGTGCAGTGGTGGGTACACCGCCTGTTGCACCGGGTAAATTTTTTATGGAATTTTCACAAAGTCCACCATTCTGTTCAGCAAATGGGATTTGCAGCGCACCTTCGATATCACTGGATGGAAAATGTGGTTTACAGATCTATTGAATACCTGCCATTGGCCCTACTTGGTATAGGTCTGCACGACTTCTTTATCATGCACATCTTTACCTTGTCAATCGGGCATTACAACCACAGCAACATAACCGTTTCGGGCAAGGTGTCCGGAGCTGTGCTGGGTTTGTTTGTGGGTGTGCTGATTGCCACCTCATCGCTCGATATTCATTTGCTGGAAGGCTATGGTATTGGGGTGAAATTTTTGGCTGTGCTTCTCAGTACAATCGTGGGATATTTTGCATTGGGTCCCTTCATGAAAAAGATATTCAACAGCCCTGAAATGCACATCTGGCACCACGCAGAAGTTATGCCCAAAGACATGCCTTATGGCATCAACTTTGGCATCAGCCTTTCCCTGTGGGACTATGTGTTTGGTACGGCTCGCATGCCCCACGATGGGCGCGACATCAAACTGGGTTTTGAAGGTGTTGAAAATTTTCCGCAGGACTTTATTTCGCAAAGCAAATATGGATTTTGAGTCCAATCAAGCTGGGTAATGTCTGTTGTAAGACAACATTTTGATGGTTTTTTGAGTTAACTTTGCAAAAAATCAAAGAAATGAAACATTTTGCGTTGTTGGCCCTGTGCTCGGTATGGTTTTTAAGTGCTTGCAGCAAAGAAAACCTGGTTCCCGAAAACACACAATTGGTAGAAATTTCTGACATCAGCACTTACAACCAAAAATTGGCATCTGGCGTGTCGATCGTATTTTACCACGCCACCTGGTGTACCAAATGTGCTAGCCAGCGTCCAGCCGTAGAAAATCTGGTAGGCAAATCAGAATTTAACGCTGTTTTTTTTGGACAGGTAGATTATGAAAAGAATACCAACATTGTCAATCAGGCCGATGTAGTGGGCTTCCCAACCATCCTCATCTTCAAAGATGGTGTAGAAAAGGCCAGGTACGAAGGTGTGGGTCATAGCCAGTCGACCCTTGAAGCCAGGCTCAAAGAATTGCTGTAAGTTTCATAAGCGTAAAAAAAAGAGGGGTTTTCGTATTATAATTATTCTTAATACGTAGCCTATTCAATTTCAACAAGGAATTGATTATCGAAACTTTTTAGGTAATTTTGCGCTTTATTTTCACAAATGAGTAAACACGGAAGGGTTTTGGTTGCCATGAGCGGAGGTATAGATAGTACCGTAGCCGCCATGCTGCTTCATGAAGAAGGTTATGAAGTGGTGGGCATTACCATGAAAACCTGGGACTATGCCAACAGCGGGGGATCCAAAAAAGAGACCGGTTGTTGCAGTCTGGACTCCATCAACGATGCGCGTGAAGTGGCGGTGCAGATGGGTTTTCACCATTTTATCATCGACATCCGGGATGAGTTTGGAGATTACGTGATCGACAACTTTGTTGACGAATACATGGCAGGCAGAACGCCCAATCCCTGTGTATTGTGCAATACCCACATCAAATGGAGTTCGCTGCTCAAAAGGGCCGATGCCATGGACTGCGAGTTTATTGCTACCGGGCATTATGCCATCATCAAAGAGCTGGCCGGCAGAAAATACATAACCAAGGGCAAGGACGAAAGAAAGGATCAATCTTATGTATTGTGGGGACTGAGTCAGGAATGCCTTCAAAGGAGCCATTTTCCATTGGGTGGATTTTCAAAAGATGAGATCCGAAAAATGGCTTATGACCGTGGCTACGAAGAATTGTCGAAAAAAGCAGAAAGTTATGAGATCTGTTTTGTGCCAGACAATGATTACCGCGGCTTTCTCAAAAGAAGGATACCGGATTTGGAAGCAAGTGTGGCCGGCGGTAAATTTGTAGATGTAAGGGGCAACATCCTTGGAGAGCACGAAGGATATCCATTTTACACCATTGGCCAACGCAAAGGCCTGGGTACTGCCTTTGGCAAGCCCATGTATGTCACCGCCATTCAGGCAGATACCAACACGGTGGTACTGGGAGAAGTAGAAGACCTTATGCGCAATGGCATGACCGTAAGAGGGGTAAATCTGATGAAATACGACCACATTCCGGAAGGACTTGAAGTAATAACCCAGGTTCGATACAATGATAAAGGCACTATGAGCGTTATCCATAAGCAGGACGATGACAAATTGCAGGTTGAATTTTATGCAGATGTCAAAGGCATTGCTCCCGGTCAGTCAGCCGTTTTTTATGAAGGCGATGATGTTGTGGGAGGAGGCATAATTCACAGCGCACTCGATCTGCCTAAATTGTGAAAACTACAAACCAGATGCGAAAATCACTGCTTTATTTTATTGTCTTAGGTCTTTTTGCCGCCTTTGTTTCGTGCCAAAAAGAGAGCATACCCGCAGATCAGTTAGACAAACAGACTGCTTATTATCCTTTGGTGCCTGGCAAATACATCGACTTTGCCTACGACAGCATTGTTTACGATGAAAATGGCACACAGACCTATCATTACAGTGGTTTTATCAGAGAAAAAATAGACACCCTGCTCAAAGAGAATGAGACCGAAAAGCAATATCGCCTGATCAAATACTGGCGCCCCGATACGCTGCAAAACTGGCAGATTTCGGATGTTGAAACCATAACCCTGACCGACAACCAGCTCATCCGAACCGAAGAAAATCTGCCCTTTATCAGGTTGGTCTTTCCACCTTCGCTCAACAAAAGATGGAATGGCAATGCCTTGTTTGATGAAGACATCATTGTCAAATTTGCAGGTGAATCCATTCGTATGTTTCAGGGCTGGGAATACAAGGTGATTCAAAAAGATATTAAGGGCAACGTTGGTAATTTTGCTCTGGATTCCCTGCTTGAAGTAGAGGAAGTTTTTGACGATGAATCCATATTTTCTCTCAGGTCCAGCAAACAGTTGTATGCCAAAGGAATTGGCCCCGTGAAAAGAGAAATGAAAATATACGATACACAGCGCCCACAACCCGGCAAAGCCTGGGAGACTTATGCTGAGAAGGGCTTTTCTTTGGTCCAAACCATGATTGCACACAACTGATGCAAAGACCGGTCTACATCAAGGCAGGAAAAGTAAACAAGCCCTTTGGCAATCAAGGACAGTTGATGATTAGTCTGGAGCCAGGCTACATGGAAGTAATTCCGGATACCGGTCATCTGTTTATGCAAGTTGATGGCAGCTACCTTCCTTTTTTTGTTGAAGAATGGCAAGGAGATGAGGAAGTGCTGGTAAAGCTCGAAGAAATCGACAATCCCGAATCAGCAGCAAAGTATTCTGGCAAGTTGATCTTTCTGAGCCAGCAACAGGTGCCCGACCACATCCAGCGAAATCAGGACCTTTACTTAGATTTAACAGGCTTTGAGGCCTATAATGAAAATGAATTATTGGGGCCGATAAGTGAAGTATTGGACTATCCGGCACAAAAACTGCTAAAAATTGAGCACAACGGCAAAGATGTGTTGATTCCCCTTGTTGAAGACTTTATTGTAAGTATTGATACAAAAGCCCGGAAAATTGTGCTAAAAATACACGAAGCGCTATTAAACCTCTGACCTTTTCAATTAGCTTCTTTAGTTTTACACCACTTAAAAGCACGTAATCGGCTGCGGGGCATTACCTCACATTATGATTATTTTTAATTAGTTTTGTAACACAATTGATAACCAAACCTTGAAAGCATTTCGCCTCCTATTGAGCGTATTGATGCTATGCACAGCAGCTAAAATCCAGAGCCAGAACTATGGCATTGGCTTTGTTTTGGGTGCCAGTCAATACAAGGGTGATTTGTCGGATAAATCAGAAAAGTATTATCAGAACTTAAGGTTTGCCAAGGGCATTAGTTTTACTTACGACCTGCACCGAACCATGGATTTTTCTGCATCTTTTATCAATACCACCATGCAGGCTTACGATAGCAAAGCCGATTCTCCGGACCGTCAGCGCAGAAACCTGCATTTCAAATCCAATTTAAACGAACTCAGTCTTTGCTTTCACTTTTACCCCATCTCTTTGTTTACCAAAAAAGAACACCAGCTCAAGCCCTTTATCAAAACCGGCATTGCTGTCTTTGGTTTTAATCCCATGGCAGAACTCGATGGCAAATGGATCAAGCTACAACCCTTGCACACAGAAGGTCAGGGCATGCCGCTATCCGGGCTCAATTCGTACAGTCTCATCGATATTTCCTACCCCTTTGGTTTTGGTGTGGAATATACACCCTGGCCATTCCTTAAAATCAGGGCCGAAGTATCTCCCAGAAAGACATACACAGATTACCTCGATGATGTGAGTGCAGACTACTACGATCTCAACAAAATAAGGGTTTATTCTTCCGACATAGCTGCTAAACTAGCTTATCGCGAAACCGAATGGAATTTTGACAACATACCTGATGTGGATGGCATTCAGCGGGGCAACCCCAACAATAATGATTGGTACATCATCCACCAGGTTTCTATCTACTACATGATTGGTGCCCAAAAAAAATCTGAAGAGGTGACAGAACAACCGCTTACTTTCTAATTTATTTCGTAGGTATTAAAATGGTATATGTCTTGTCTTTGGCAGATAGTTTGGAGTCAATCAGCCATGGGTTGTAATACTTGAGCATTCTGTACGACAAGCCATACTGATGGGCCAAATCGCTTAGGTTTTCAACCGGTGAATTGACTGCCACTTCTTTTACATTTTTAATGGGTTGGTATTTTTGATCTTCATCCACATAAAAGCCATAGGCCTGTGGCATCGACAAAATTTCTTTTAAGGCAACGATTCTAAAGATATAACGCGACGTTTCATCGTTGACATTGAGGTCAAAAATGGATTTTTCCCTTTGTGTTTCCAGCGTCTTGTTGAGGTTGGCCAGCCCCATGTTGTATGCACCGGCAGCATTGACCCATGATCCTGTTCTATCGTAGAGATACCTGATAAATTTGGCGGCTGCCCTGGTGGATTTTTCATAGTGAAAACGCTCTTCCACCTCTGTATTGACTTCCAGTCCAAAATCGCCAGCGGTGCCTTTTAGAAACTGCCATAGTCCTTTGGCTCCTGCCGAAGAACTGGCATTGCTCAGATTGCTTTCGGCTACTGCCAGGTATTTGAAATCATCCGGAATGCCCTCTTCTTTGAGTATTTTTTCTATCATAGGAAAAAACCTGGGCGCATTTTTAATGGCCAGCACCGTGCTGGTATGGTAATAAGAATTGACCAGCAATTCCTTTTCCATTCTTTCTCTGGTATCCACGTTCATAGGCAATTTTTCGCCGGCAAAGGTAAAGTTGTCTTTGAGTCTGGGAGGCCTTACCAGCTGGGGCAGTTCATTGAGGGGAGGCATGGCATTTGGCAGTACGTTGGCAATGTCCAGACCAAGCACAATTACCAGCAATACACCTGCAAACAAACCTGAAGTAAAGTTATTTTTTACCAACATGAACACCACATTTAACCGGGTTGAAAATGATACCTATCCCTAAAACGCAAAAATGGGCAAAAAAATGCCCTTTTACAAGATCAATTGTCCATCCAGGCTTTAAAATCAGCCAGGGTCTCCTGACTTACCACCACATCTTCCTGAAAAGCGGGTAACAAATCAACCAAAAGTTTGCTTTTGGCGTATGATTTCACCTTGCCTATGGCATCACGGGCAGCCAGAATTTGTCTGTTGAGCCTGAAAAAATGTTCAGGGTCCAGTTTTTTCTCAATTTCGGAGAGCGATGGATCCACCACAAACTTTTGACCTTCTTTATTGACCAGGCAAACCACCTTTTGAGAAGCATAAAAATAAGCAATCTGTTCTGTAGGAATGGATAACAGCTCACTGCCCTTTTTTACCAAAAAACGCTTCTTGTATTGCCCCGATTGGATTATTTCGGGTTTTTTCCAAGGCACAGCATTAAAATGTGACCTTAGGCGATCGAGTTTTGCCAGCGCAGCCATCAATTTGTCTGGTACGATGGGTTTCAACAAATAATCAATGCCATTGTGCTCAAAAGCGTGCATCCAGTATTCATCGTGCGCGGTGGTAAAAATCACGGGGCAGGTCACATTCACATGGTCAAACAATTCAAAAGAGAGGCCATCAGACAAATTGATGTCCATTAAGATGAAGTCAGGGCTACTCCTATTTTGTAACCAGGCAATGCCTTCACCCAGGCTATGTATCGTTGCCAGGATTTCAACCTCAGGATGATGCTCATTCAACATCTGGCACAAACGTGCGGCAGCAGGCAATTCATCTTCAAGAATCAGACACTTCATAGTTACCATTGAATCGTGGGCAATACTACGGAAAAATATTTTTTATCCACCCTGATGTCGATGCCTTTTCCGGCTATCAGTTGATAGCGCGTGTTCAAATTATTAAGTCCTGTTTTTGCAGATGGTGGCGGATATTTTTTAGGTGAATGACCGTTGGAAACGACGATGGTTTCTGCAGACCAGTCCACTGTGATGTACAGTGGTGAAGATTCAGAAAATTCATTGTGTTTGATGGCATTTTCAACCAATTGCTGGATGGAAATGGGAGGAAGTAAAAATTTGCGTACATCAGAAGGTAAACCTTTTAGCTGAAGTTCGACTGCCTGGCCGTGTCTCAATTTGATCATTGAAAAATAGGCATCCAAAAAAGCCAACTCATCTTCAAGCGTCACGAGGTTGGAATTGCGTTGGTTGAGTATGTAACGGTATACGCTGGCGAGGTTGGCATTAAAGATGGCTGCCTTTTGCGGTTCTGTTTCTATCAAAAAAGAAAGCGTATTGAGTGAGTTGAAAATAAAGTGTGGATCGATTTGTGCTTTGAGGGCATTGAGCTCGGCTTCTGCTTTTGCCTTTTCGGTTTCTGCTCTTTTTACCATTTCCCCTTCTGCTTCTTTTACCGTAAACGCGGTTTCATACACATGGGCGATAAAAAGCACCGCGATGACGATGATGAGCGTTGAGAGCTGAACCTTTTGCCAATCTACCCTACCGCCTTCAAACAAATAAAAGTAGGCATAATGCAAAAGCAGGGAAGCCGTAACGGTAAAGCCCACAATGGAAAAAATCAACACAATGACTTTGCGCAGCGGATGTTCAAACCAATTGAAAAAAGTGCGCAGAAAAAAGAGCAGATAACGATTGCCGTGCCATACTACAAATGCGATAAAAATGGCAAATAGATAGGCCAGCTTAATTTTGAGGTGGCTATAATGCTGATGATCCACCAAACCAACGTAGGCAGCTATCACGATGCCAAAAAAGGGGATAAGGATCAACCTGAATCCTATGTCGTTGAGGTTAATCTTGTCGCCCGTTTTTTCTACTGATATGAGTGCTGCCATCCACCCAAATATATAAAATGATGGGGGAATAACCTGATTTTAAACAAAGTGTCTTATAAAACTGTCTTACCTATTGATAATTTATGACAAACACAATACATTTACCAAAATTTCTCGATGAACGCTTTTTTCCTTGACCGGCATGACTTTGTGCCCTATGGTGTAGAACATGGGTTGATTTTGGTCCTGTACTCTCTGATTGGGCTGGGTATTATTTATTATTGCAGGCAACAGCCGGAACGTGAAAAATACAGAAAACACCTTTCTTATTTTCTTGCATTCATTACCATTCTGCAATTGGTCAAACCGTTTATCCGCCT
The DNA here is from genome assembly GCA_937870795.1 of uncultured Bacteroidota bacterium. Lineage (GTDB taxonomy): Bacteria > Bacteroidota > Bacteroidia > Chitinophagales > Saprospiraceae > JADKBO01. The sequence goes on from CALMWS010000263.1 coordinate 10,907, forward strand.
ACATTTTGGCATATTTGATATCAAAAACGATTTACCCCTGCATTTGTGCAATATGCTGCCCTTATTCATGTGGTTGTCAATTCGGTTTAACAGTCGGTTGTGGTTTTCAATCTTGTTTTTTTGGGTAATAATTGGCACCACCCAATCATTATTCACACCTACAGTGACCGAAACATTTCCACATTATGAAAGCATAAGATACTGGACTGTACATTTTGGGCTGACCTTTGCTGCACTTTTTGGATGGCTGGTCATAGGTTTTATACCTACACCCAGGCATGCACTTTTATCTCTTCTGGTATTTTATATCTTAGCTCTTTCCATTTACTTCATAAATGTGTCACTTGACAGCAATTACTGGTATCTGAATGGCAAACCCAAAGAAGCAACATTATTGGATTCACTGTGGCATTGGCCAAATTATATAATCCAGTTGGAAATCATATCGCTGAGCTCTTTTTTGGGACTGGCCTACCTAATTAAATGGGTCTCTCCTGTTGATAAAAATACTTTGGCTTAATTGGTCGCGGCAATGCGGGCAGTTTTGGCTATGTGATCCAATTGTTGCATGTAATCCCTTTTTTCTTTACCAGGTGCAAAAACAAAGGCATCGATCATTATAAGTTCGTTGCGTTTTGCATCGAGCAGCGTATAATTGAAAAATGGACCACCCATAAAATCATTTTCCATTTCCCAGATGCCCCTCAATTCTTTGGTATAAGAGCCATTGAGTTGATAGGCATATTCGTAAACGGGTAGGTCTACGGTATTGGACTTCATATAAGAACCCTTACTCCCCCCTTCAATTTTGCTTACCAATTCATCCCGCCATTTTACAAGATTTGCCTGGCTCATATCGGCCTGACTTGTATACTTCTTTTTGGCAATCAACAAATGCTGAGACATGCCATTGAAGTCTTTGCGGAACCAGCTAAAATCTGCCTTTATCGGAGCCTGAACATAATCAGCAGGAACTTGTAAATCGAGTCCATATTCCCGGATCAATAGGTCATGGGCCAGCGTATTGTCTTTTTTGTGGGCGTAAACATTGGCATTCAGTTGCTTTTTGTCGTGCTCCTGGATTCTTTTGGCCACGGCCGGAAAGGTACCAGCGATGGAATGAGCCAGCGTATTGAGGTCTTTGCCAAAAAGATAGATGATCAATTGATCTCTTGCCCATTTATCCTGACCTACAGAACTGTAAAAAGTAGAGTCAGACATGGCCCGTGCAATTTTATCTGTGCCCAGGTCTTCCTTTACCCAGGCAGAAGTTGGCGATGCAGTATCTTTGAAGTTGGCCAACACCACAAACGTGCGAAGTTGTTTTTTAAGATCATCAGCCAAAACTTCTTCTGAAGTCATGTGTCGGATGTCAAAGATGGCTTCGGGTTGGGGCATCACCGGAAAGGCTGATTCATAGTAGTATGCAAAAGTATCGCCAATAAAACTGGACCATAAATTTTTGTCACAGATGACTACCACATCGTTCATTTTTCCAAATGCCGGTGTCTTTGGTTTGTACTTTGAAGCTGTTTCTGAGTTACAGGACATTAAAAATACCAATCCCGCTATCAATCCGAAGTATCTGAACATAATTACTTACTTTCTGTGTATTAGATGCAAAAGTACTCCATTTGGTTGTAAGCAGGTCAATCGCTTAGTGATACAAAGCTGTTTTGTACTTTTCCACCCAGCTGGACGCCAATTTTTTCGATTTTAATTCGACAATGCAGGGCATGTTGCCAATTTTCTCTTGCTTTTTGCAGGATGTCACTTGCCACAGATTCCAACAGTTTTCGGGGTTTATCCATTTCAGCTTTAATGATTTGGTACATGGTTTCGTAATTGATGGTTGACCCCAGGTTTTCGTATTCGAATCTATCGCGTTCAAAATCAATGCTAAAATTGACCACAAAATGATGGCCCATGAGGTTTTCTTCCTCATAAACACCGTGAAAGGCATAAAATTCGGCATTGGTAACGCCAATTGTAAAAACCGACATCGTTAAAAATTTGAATACGAAAATAGAGAAAACCGAACTGAAAAAATGGGGGAAGGTTTGAAAAAATGCCAAAAAAAAAGACCGCTCAAGGTGTCCTAGACACCGAGCAGTCTCCGCTTGCTGATCTATTTACATCTTTATTTCAAAACCGGGTTGTATTTATTGTGCGTTAAATACATTTGATAGACGTAGAAAAACTGTATTTTGTTGCTTTAGATTTACCATCTTAACACAATTTTAACGAATGTCATCTTCTATCCGCGCGTTTTATGCCCAAAAATTTGAGGCCGAGTATCAAAGATTGAATGACCACCAGAGGCAGGCGGTTGATGCCATTTACGGCCCTGTATTGGTGGTAGCAGGTCCCGGCACGGGTAAGACCCAAATGCTGGCGCTCCGGGTTTGCCAGATTTTGAATCAGACCGATCTGGATGCCGGGAATATTTTGTGTCTTACATTTACTGAAGCCGGTACCGTTGCTATGAGAAACAGACTGGTCAGCTTCATGGGACCCGATGCTTATAAGGTGGGCATATTTACCTTTCATGGTTTTTGCAATAAAATAATCAGAGAAAATCCTGAATACTTCGGCGACTACTTCAATCTTCAAAATGCGGACGATGTAGAATTGCATGAAGTTTTAATGACACTGATTGATGAGCTGCCCCTTGATCATCCGCTCAAAAGGAATACCGGTAACAGGATGTACGACATTGACCGATTTGCCAGGGTATTTGGAGCCATGAAACAGGAAGAATGGACCGAAGAAATAATTGAACACGCCTACAAAGAATATGAGACATTGCTACCTACCTTGGAAGAATACCAATATAAAACCAACTATAAAGGCAACAAAAAAGGTGATCCAAAAACAGAGCAGATCAAGGCTGAGCTTAAAAAATTCGACTTTGTGAGAAAGGCATGCCGCCTGCTGCCCAGGTACCAGGAATTGTTGCAAAAAAAAGAGCGATTGGATTTCAATGATTCCATCACATGGGTAGTAAATGCATTGAAAAAAAATGAAGATCTAAGGTTGCGGTACCAGGAGATGTATCAATTTGTATTGGCTGATGAATACCAGGATACCAATGGTGTACAAAATGACATTCTTTTTATGTTGGGTGATTATGATGAACAGCCCAACCTTTTTGTGGTTGGTGATGACGACCAGGCCATTTACCGATTTCAGGGTGCCAATCTCCATAACATTACCGGTTTTATCGAAAAATACAAGCCTCAAATTGTGGTGTTGGATGTCAATTATCGCAGCAGGCAAACGATCCTGGATAGTGCTATGGGACTGATTGATCACAATCAGGAAAGACTTACCCATCAGATAAGCGGGCTAACCAAAAAACTGAAAGCCGGCAGAACTTTTGAGGATGATTCAATAGCAGCCGCTCCTGAACTCAAGCTATATAAAAACCCCGGTGCTATGGAGCTGGGACTGGTACGGCAAATCAGAGCCTTGCACGAGGCTGGTATCCCTTATCACGACGTGGCCGTATTGTATAGAAACCACAAAGATGCTGAAGGGCTTATTCAATATTATACTAAACTGGGGGTGCCCATCAACGTCAAAAAAAGAGTGGATGTACTTTTGCAGGCGGAGATCAAAAGAATCATCAACCTACTCACTTTTATTACGGGAGAATTGGAATATCCGGATTCTCAAAAGCATTTGTTGTTTGAAATTTTGCACTACGACTTTTGGGCATTGTCTCCCCTGGAAATTGGAAGGATAGCCATCCATGCTTCCAGGGTAAGCAGGGAAGATGCATATGGCGTTTTTTTATGGAGGGCATTTCTCAGAGATGAGGAAGGGATGAAGCAGCTGGGTATTCAAAACATTCAGGGCTTTGTTCATTGTGCCACAATTTTAGAAAATTTGATTTCTGCTCTGACCAATCACACCGCCCAGGTAATGCTTGAAAAAGTTATTACAGAAACGGGAATGATGGATCAAGTGCTGAGGTCGGCCAATGCTTCGTGGAGGCTGCAATTGATCAATCGATTTTTTGATTATGTCAAAGATTTAACCACCAAAGACGGGGGCATGGGGCTTGGAGACATTTTGGGGGCCATAGAAAAGCGAAAAACTTTTGGAATCGAATTGCCTTACAACAGCGTTTTGAGTGCAGAAAACGGCATTCATTTTGTTTCGGCTCATGGCAGTAAGGGACTTGAATTTCCATACGTATTTATACTCAATGCCAGTAAAAAAAGCTGGCTCGATAAGCCCAACGACACCACCAAATTTCCTCCTACCCTATTTAGAAAAGCCGGGGATGGCAGTGATGAGGATGAGCGTCGTTTGTTTTATGTGGCCATGACACGTGCCGAACAACAACTTGTTATATTGGCGCCTATGGAAGATCAAAATGGAAAGAGCATGGAAGCTTTGCCCTTCCTGACAGAGCTGGGCTTTGATATTACAGACATGCCCATCGAAAACAGCAATACAGAGGAACTGGCTTTATACCTGAGTACAAGTATGAGTGAAGTGAAACTCAAACCCACTTTGATCGATGGTCAGGCAGTGGATGCAGCTCTTGCCAGACTGGAGATGAATGCCACAGGTGTTTCGAAATTTCTAAATTGTCCTATCAGTTTTTATTTCGAAAATATACTACGGGTGCCTTCAGCCAGGAAGCCCGCACCCGGTTATGGCAATGCCGTCCATTTTGCCATGGAAAAATATTTCCAATACTGGAATGATGTTAAAAGTGATTCCGTACCACCACTTGAGGTGTTGATCCAGTATTTTGAGCAAGGTATGGAAAAGTACAAAAGCCACTTTACGCAGGCGGAGTTTGATTCACATCTATACGAAGGAAGAATTGCCCTGCAAAATCACTTTGATATACATTCCGCCAACTGGAATCTTGCGCGTCAACATAGGGTAGAACTCAAAATCAAAGCCGAATATGAAGGAATCCCCATCACAGGCATTATCGACAGGCTATCACAATTTGATGATCATTATGAAGTATATGATTATAAAACCGGCAAGCTGGATTCTGGTAAATTTTCAAAAGCTTCAGAAGATGATCCTGATTTGGGTAAAAACGGGGGCGATTACTGGAGGCAGGCCGTTTTTTATCGCTTATTGACAGAAAAACAACGAGAAGGCAAAGGACGATTTGGCAATGCCAGTTTTCAATTTATGAGTGCAGAAAAAGAAGATGCCAAAATCAAAGTTGTGGAAGTCCATGCCGATGATCTGGAAAGAGTTGGAAGACAAATTAGCTATGTCTATCAAAAAATAAAAGACCATAATTTTGACAAGCCCTGTCAGGAATGCCATTGGTGTATGTTTGTAGCAGAACAATTGGAATTGGATCAGGTTCAGCCTGACTACACTGATGAAGACCGACAATATCCGGAGTTGACTTCGGATGACTGACGCCTGCAGCCTTTAACTTTTGACATGAAAGCTGATGTAATGAGCCGTACAGTAAATGTTTCTCAAATAGGGTATGGCTATTAACGCCTTTAAAGGTCGAAGACTGAATTTTTTCGTATAAATGGGGTTGATCAGCCAATAGGTTTCTTTTTCCACTTCAAAGCCATGTTGCTGAATGTAATGGTGTATTTGCTCGCACAGAATGCCGGTTTCCTTGATTTCGACCAATTCTTTGATGGTTTCTTTTGACTCACCAAAAGCAGCCAGCACTTTTTGGTAAATTTTCATTGGTAAAAGGTGAAACCAGGGCATCTTTGACAATAAGCCGTTTTTGCATATTTGCTGATGACCACCGAATGGCATCCACCAGGGAGGGTAAGCAAAAAAAACGCGACCTCCCGGCTTTAAAAACTGCTTTAATTTGGCTATAAACCTGCTTTGATCGGGAATGTGTTCGATCACATCCTTTAATACTATCAGATCGAATTGATATTCGGTTTGTACTTTTGGATCAATGTCGTAAATATTTGCATTTACGATTTTTAACCTTCCTTCATTGATGGCCTGTGCCTGAAAGGCTGATGCCATTTCTACACGGGTTGAAGATAGCTCGATACCAACACCTGTGTGACCTTCCTCTAAAAATGCTTTAAGCACTCCGGCTTCACCGCACCCCACCTCAAGTACATGCAGCTTTGTGCCTATGGGTAAATGTAAAAATGGTATAATGTATTTTTCTGTTACCCAGCTCTGAATGTCAAAATACCGGGATTTATTGCCGTGAAAATCGTACATAAATTACTTTTTGGACCTCAATCCATGTCAAATTCATACCTCATAAAAAATTCAAAGCCCGGACCAAAATATTGAATGGCAGAAGTAATTCCAATATTGGCGAGCACCCCTACCCTAAGGTTGGCGTCACGGTTGCCAAAATCACTGAAGATGATACCTCCCTGCAAATTGAGATCACTTACAGAGCTGTATCCCAGTCCTGCCCAAAAACGATCTCTCATTTCATACTTAGCCCCTACCTGAAGGTTGATCAAATCCGGTTTTACGTAATTTAAAGTAAAACTCGGTTCAAAATAACCGGATGTACTGTATAAACGTGTACCAAAATCCAGTACCATATGGGCATATCTCTTTTGGTTCAGGTTATTGATGAGCACATTGGCTTCATACGCCTGCAGATACGAAAAGCCCAGGAAAAATGTATTATCGGCGCGGTATTGTCTGTTGTCTGATATATAGTAGAATCCTGCACCCACAGAAGGAAAGAAGCCCGAACTGCCTGATTTACCCAGAGAAGGATCATCGGTTTGATTGACCACTGCGTTGGTGGTATTGTAACTATAACTCTGACCGCCGGCAGTGATGCCCAGTGAAAGCTGACTGTCATCACCCAGTGCATCCATTACTTTGTAGGCATAGTTCAGTTGCAATCCAATTTTTGAAACCGGACCTGTTTTGTCGAACAACAACGAACCTCCTGTGCTCATTCTGGAATCCACAAATGGGTATTGATAATTGATAAAACCCGTTGTGGGGGCACCTTTAAAACCAAGCCATTGTTGTCTTACAAATACATCTAAATTCATATTGGTACCCAGGGCTGTTGCAGCCGGATTCCAATATGTTTTGGCATCGCCCAGCTGAGACATATAAGGAAGCTGTTGGGCTGTAAGTGCCGAATTGAGGCCTATACAAATCAGAATGATTATTTTTACTGTTTTCATTTTCTTCATTTGATGGATGGTGGATTATTTTTCGCGAACAATGGTAAGTGC
>CALMWS010000264.1 GCA_937870795.1 uncultured Bacteroidota bacterium
CCATCTTCTCCAAAGTGCATTTCTCCTCCATTGTGATTGGTATTGGTAGGATGGGCAATGGTCAAAACAACCTGCTTGCTGGCAGCATCTGCTTGATTGGCATTCCCGGAGCTAACGGCATACCTTGCCACTTCAAGATTGCCGGAAGCATTGACGTAGTAAACGAAAAACAAGCCGTTTTGTACATACAAGGGATGAAAAGCCAGGCTCAAGAGGCCTTGTTCGCCTGTGGTAGATAAACCGGTGACTGTTAGAAAAGTGCCCAATAAAGAATAGCTTGAATTGTACACTTTGATGGTGCCTGCCTTTTCAACTACAAAAAGTCGATTGCTGCCATCACCGGCATGGCTGAGTTGAACGGGATTCGACAAGCCTGAAATTACGGATGTCATAGTCAGATTGGGCTGTGCCCGGGCTACCATTCCAATTAAAAAAGTAAATAAAAGCACAACAAAGTGCACTACAATTCTCCGATTCATGACAAACATTTTAAAACAAACGCATTAATGTGAAGTTTCCATAATGTGGGCTACCCGGTTGTCATTTACAATGTTAAAGATAAAGTCAGGTTTTTAACCAGGGTGATAATCTGCATTTAATTTTTTTACTTTTGTACACAAATGGAGGTATTAAAAATGAGGTGGATCATTGTTTTGGGCATAGAATTGCTTGCAGCATGCGTCTTTGGTCAGGATACCCTCAAATCAAAGCCCTCTTTTTTTGAAGGAAGTGACGTTTATAATGGCCGCAGATTTATGGCTGCCTCAGCCTTGGGAGCCACCACCTATGCGGCTTTTTCTGTAGGCCTCTACAACAGCTGGTATAAAAATTATAATCAGGGCAGCTTTCACTTTTTCAATGACGCCGGAGAATGGAACCAGGTTGATAAGGCAGGCCATGTGTTTTCAGCCTATTTTCAGAGTCATTTTTTCTATAGAGGGGCCAAATGGGCGGGCACCAGCGAAAACAAATCAATCTACCTGGGTTTGTTGGGTGGCATGCTTTTCCAAAGTACCATTGAAGTGATGGATGGTTTTAGTGAAGGTTGGGGCTTTTCATTGACCGATATGTCAGCCAATGTTGCGGGTTTGTCTTGTTTTTATTTTCAACAAAAATATTGGGGCGAGCAGCGAATTACCCTCAAAGAAAGCAGTTGGCCTGTAAATTATGCGCAGATTCCTATTATCTCACAAAGTGGTAACGCAATCACAACCCTGGATCAACGAACCAATCAGCTGTTTGGCAACAGCAAAATGACCAGAGCATTGAAGGATTACAATGTGCAAACCTATTGGGCATCAATCAATGTTCACTCGTTTTTGGGGGAGGGCAACGTATGGCCCCAATGGCTCAACCTTGCAATAGGTTATGGAGCCGGTAACCTATATGGTGGTTTCTCAAATGAGTGGTCATCAGAAGGTGAAAGCTACAGCTACCAGTCAGACAAACGTTATAGACAGTATTATTTAGCGTTAGACTATGATCTCAGAAAAATCATAAAGAAAAAAGCAGCCCTCAATGCCGTGTTGCAAGTCCTGAATTTATACAAATGGCCGGCACCTGCCATCGAGTACAATACCCTGGAGGGTTTTAAATTTCACCTCTTGTTTAGGTCGTGAATGAATGAGTTGGCTTCTGCTTAACGGGCTGTTTGGGGTTTTAAAAACCTGAAATCAGTGAGTGCTTTCATAAATTCTACCAGGTCAGATTTTTCCTGAGTTGTAAGACCGAGGGGTTTTCCCAACAAGCTGTCGGCATTGATGGGCTGGGCTACAAATTTACCCGGAGTATCGTAATATTCAACTACTTCTTCGAGTGTATTAAACATTCCGTTGTGCATGTATGGTGGCGTGACTGCTACATTTCTGAGACCTGGAACTTTAAATTTACCAAGGTCGGCTGAGTCTTTGGTTACATCAAACCTACCTTTGTCAAGAAACTGGTGTTTGTCGAACAGGCCAATATTTCTGAATTCATCTCCGGTAAAATCTGGTGAAAAATGACAGTCAAAACACTTGGCCTTTTTGCTCATAAAAACGGCCCTTCCTCTGATGGCTGCTTCGCTCATGGAAGGTTGTTTGTCGTTCATGTAATTATCAAAAGGGGTGTTTGAGGTTTCGAGGCTTTCCTCAAAAGCGGCGATGGCTTTGGCAATATTTTGGGCATTGGGTGCTTCATTAAAAACCGTTTTGAACCATTGCTTGTATTCCTTCTTTTTCTTTAACCTTTTGGCAGCCTGTTCAAGGGTAAAAGCCATTTCATTGGGATCTTCAACAGGAAAATGTACCTGATCTTCGAGATTTTTGGCCCTGCCATCATAAAACATTGCTGTTCTGCTGGCCATATTCATAACCGAGGGTGCATTTCTTTTGCCTAATCTTCCCCCAACCCCTTTGCTAAAGGCAACCGTATCTGCAAAAGCAAACTCCGGAATGTGGCATGAAGCACAGCTGATAGACTGATCCCGGGAAAGTGCTTTTTCAAAAAATAATTTTTCACCCAATTGGCTTATGGTCATTGTAGGTTTTCCCATTGCAGGGTCGCCGCCATTTTTAAAAGAAGAGAAAACGGCAGCAATTGCAAATAAGACCAGAATCAATGGCAGTTTTCGCGATAGCATGAGGCCTGACTTTTTTTGGTTAAATGTGGGGCAAAGGTAGTTATTAATGCTGCTATGAAGTATGACTTTTGTCATTAAGGTGACTTACCGAATTCATCAAAACCTTTATCGACAAAGTTGAAATTTACCAAACTTAAAAAAAGAAGTCAGGCAGATGGCAATGTGTAAACCGTAGATAAGTATGATTTAATAAGTAATTGTCAACTAAACGGGTACACATTTTTGATTAAATTATATAAATATTAAAAAGTCTTTATTCGAATTATAATAGATTAATTTTTAACTTTAAATCAGTATTATATTTTAATTTTTGAGGTATAATGCTAATATTATTCACCACTAAACATCATTTTATGGGTTTTGACACAAAAGATATACGGAATGTCGTCCTGATGGGCCATTCCGGATGCGGGAAGACAAGTTTTGCTGAAACAATGCTTTTTGAATCCGGGGCAATCACCAGGATGGGAAGCATTGCAGAGGGTTCCACTACCTCTGATTTTAGCTCGCTGGAAAAAGAAAGGGGCAATTCGATCTTTAGTACGTTGATGCATGTCAAGTGGAAAAATTCGAAAATCAACATTATAGACACCCCAGGCTACGACGATTTTGTTGGTGATGTTATTGCCTCTATGAAAGTGGCAGATACGGGTGTTATTATAATCAATGCAGCGCACGGTGTTGAAGTAGGAACAGAGATCATTTGGGAATATATGCAAGCCTTCAAAACACCAGGCATTATTGTTATGAACCAGATGGACCATGAAAAAGCAGATTTTGACAAAACACTCGAACAGGCACAAGCTCGTTTTGGACACAAAATTCTGCCTTTCCAATATCCTTACAATCAGGGAACAGGATTCAACAGCATCATTGATACCTTGAGAATGGTGTTGTACGAATTCCCGGCCAACGGGGGTAAGCCGGTTAAAAAAGAAATACCAGCAGCCGAGATGGAAAAGGCCATGGCACTGCACAATGCGTTGGTGGAAGCTGCTGCAGAAAATGAAGAGGGCCTGATGGAGAAATTTTTTGAATCCGGCACCCTTACAGAAGAAGAATTGTCAAAAGGTTTGACCATCGCTTTGGCCAACCAGCAAATCTTCCCCGTATTCTGTTGTTCTTCGACCAAAAATATGGGTAGTGGCAGAATTATGGGTTTTATCAACGACATATGTCCTTCTCCAGCTGACAGACCAGCAGCAGAACTGGATGGTGGTTCCACTTTGGCATGTGATAGCAAAAATCCACAGACCACAGCTTTTATTTATAAAACAATGTCAGAACCCCAGGTAGGCATGGTTTCTTATTTTAAAGTATACGCCGGTGTAATGAAACCTGGTGATGAACTTTACAATATGGACCACCAGGTAGCTGAAAGAATCAATCAGTTGTTTGTAGCCGAGGGTAAAAACAGAGTGGCCGTAGATGAGTTGAGAGCAGGCGACATTGGGGTGACCGTAAAACTAAAAGATTCACATACCAATGACACTCTTGCTACCAAAGGGGTTACCAAAAAAATAGAAAAAATCCACTTCCCTGAGCCAAGGATAACCGCCGCAGTTGTACCTCCCAGCAAGTCGGATATGGAAAAACTGATGAAGGCACTCCACCAGATTCAGGAAGAAGATCCTACTTTGATTGTTGAGCAAAATGCGCAGTTAAAACAAACCATTATTTACGGCCAGGGACAATTGCACCTCGACATCATCAAATACCGCATTGAAAAACTCAATGGGCTGGTGATGGAGTTTGAAAAACCAAGGATTCCTTATCGTGAAACCATCACCAAAAAAGCAGATGAAATGTATCGCCACAAAAAACAAAGTGGAGGTGCAGGGCAATTTGCAGAAGTGCACATGCGCATCGAACCGTATTATGAAGGCATGGGAGATCCTGAAGGACTTACGGTCAGAAGTCGTGAATACGAAGAACTTGACTGGGGAGGCAAGTTGGCATTTTACTGGTGCATTGTAGGTGGCTCGATTGATGCCAAGTACATCAACGCCATTAAAAAAGGCATCATGCAAAAAATGGTGGAAGGGCCCCTTACGGGATCCTGTTGTCAAAATATTCGGGTATCGGTTTATGACGGCAAGATGCACTCAGTGGATTCAAACGATATGGCGTTCATGCTGGCATCTACCAATGCTTTTAAATCGGCCTTTAGAAACGCCGCTCCACAAATCCTGGAACCCATTTACGAACTCACTGTATTGTGTGCAGACACCGTTATGGGAGATGTAATGGGAGACCTGCAAACCAGACGAGCCATGATCGTGGGCATGGACAGTGACGGTCACTACCAGAAAATCATTGCCAAAGTGCCACTCGCTGAATTGTACCAGTATTCATCAACCTTAAGGTCACTTACTCAAGGTAAAGCTAAGTTTACCCAAAAATTTGCTGAATACAGTCCTGTTACACCAGACATTCAGGCCAAATTGATTGAACACCACAAAGAAGAATTGGAAGAAAGCCACGCTTAATATAACAATTTGGATAAGAGACCTGACCACTGCACTGCATGGGTCGGGTCTTTTTATTGATAGATCATATATCCTTTTATCTTTTCATACCAATCATCAGCAATATTGGTTGAAGGCAAAATGCCCTTCATCAAATTATCATAAAAATGGCTTACGCCTGTGAGCCGGTCAAGATGTTCATTTCCTGTTGGATTCGCCAAAGTGGGATAGGGTCTGGTCATCAATTCTTCATGATGATGCTCAGCAATGCATTGCAACAAACGAAAACCAAGTGATACTGCATTTACCAGGGGCTTGTGAATATCAATGGATATCCCATTGCAATGAACACCTTCATACAAAGCCCATGAAGGAGTCAACGCATTTGCTTTCAAAGTGATGGAAGGAAAAGCATCATGGGGAAATATTTGCAAAATCACACTGGCATCCAACCAGGGTGCGCCGATCCATTCAAAAGGGGTGGCGCTGCCTCTGCCTTCATTGATATTGAGTCCTTCAAACAAACAGCTTGCCGGGTAAAGGTGTACTGCCTGCCACCGCTTTAAGGCCGGTGATGTGGGTAAAAATGGATAATCAAAGCCCGCCCTAACTTCTCGATGGAAATGATCCATAGCCACTACTTCCAGCCGCAATCGGGGAATTTTGGTGCGTTGAAAATAGCATGCCAGTTCACCGGGAGTGCAGCCATGTTTTAAGGGTATGTTCCACCGTCCTATAAATGAACTACAGCATTGTTCATCCAGCCAAGGGCCTTCACTTTCATCCAGGATGGCACCAAGCGGATTTGGTCTGTCAAGAAAAAATACGGGTATATCCATCACAGCACAAGCTTCCATCAAATGAGTAGCAGACCACAAATAGGTATAAAATCTTGCCCCTACATCAGGTAAGTCGATCACAACTGCATCCAGTCCTAACAAATCATTTGGTGATACTGAAGTTCCCTCGAAATAAAGACTTACAATCGGCAGCTTTGTCACGGCATCGACCCCATGTTGTTGAGGACAGCCATCTTCGCCCCTGGTAGCCATGCCATGTTCGGGGGCAAATAATGTGCATATGTTGACCCCGTTTTGCAGCAGGTACAGCCTCGATAGGACACCAGCTGTTGTAGTAGCTGCATTATTGGTAAGCATGCCCACAGCAGAAAAATGGGACAACATCTTTTTGTGCACTGCCATCTCAACACCGTAGGTAAAGGGTAGCTTCATAAAATTATTTTGTCCATACAAGATAGCGAGATCACAACAAATAAAAAAGCCAGACTGCAATAGCCCGGCTTTTTATTATTTTGCGTGATGGGTGGTTTAAAAGGTTAGGTTCATGCCTTTTTCTTTATTGCCCCTGATCACCGTAATGCTGATTTTTTCACCTTCCTTGAAAGTAGCCAATGTTTCAAAAAGTGCTTCTTCAGAAAAGATGTATTTGTCGTTCAATTTGAGGATTACATCTCCTTTTTCCAATCCGGCTTTATCGGCTGAGCTGCCTTTAAATACTTCATCTACATTGACTCCATTGTTGTGATCTGAAATCATTACACCCAATTTTACCTTTGGTTGAGGTGCCATGGATTCGTGCATTTTCATGTGTTTTTTCTTGCCTTTTGGCGAACTGGCATCAATGTTTTTTTCAATCCAAATTACCTTTTGGTCATCTCCATCAATGGCCACATCAACGGCTTTCATCTTTTCCCTGATTTCTGCGGGCATTTCACCCTCTCCATCCCACTCAATGACTTTTACTTCCCCATCATTGTCTTCTGTAAGTTTGTAAACTGACTTTTCTTTGCCATTGATTATTTCTTTGGTGATGGCAAGGGTAGCATTTTCATTTTCTATTTTCACTTTGTCGCTGTTAATGGTAACGGTCTTTTCTCTGCCATTGGTGCTTATGTCAGCATCGCGCACTTCGGTTTTTTCAACCTTTTTTACGATTACTTTTTTCTCTTCCTGTGCCTGGAGATTTATACACACTCCTACAATCAGCAAGGATGCAATGATTATGTTTTTCATGTTTTATTAATATTTTTAAAATGATTTAAATTTCCTGTTACTGGTTTTGCCTTCAATTTCAAAGACCAATTTGGTGTCTTTGCTCAAGGGCACGCCGGTTTCCTGTTCAAACAATTCTTTGTACTTATTCCAAATGTTGCTGGGTTGTTTTTCCCCATTGATTTTGAGGTTCTTACCGGATAACTCAATCTTGTTCTTTTTGCCAGCTATTAAAAATCCATCCCTGTTAAGTTGGGATCCAATGAGCTGTTCGAGGTTTTTGTCTTCTCCTCCATTAAAAAATCTTCTCTCTATAATAGGATTTTCAGCCCTTGGATGCATGCCTTGGACATGAGGCGGTTCAATGCTGAAATCAAAGCCTTCAATTTCGGGCATTTCAAATCCTTCCAGTCCTTCAAATCGCAGTCCGTCTTCCGGAAAATGGAACCTGAATTGTTTGCCTTCCATCCCGGGCATCATGAAATGAAGCCCTTCAAGTGAGTCTGCCTGTATCCTGAAAATGTCATGTAACTTCATGAGTGAATCTCCCTGAATTTGGTATAGTTTGTGCAAAGAATCCAGTTTAAACATTTGCAAATGCTCCGGAAAGTCAAATGAAAATGATTTGAAATTTTCACCATCAAAGGGTTGGAAATTAAAATCCTTATCAGAAAAGGAGAAAGAATAGGTCTTATGATGTTCATCTTCATCGGGTGTAATTTCACGTATCAAATCCTTGTGCTTGTCGAAATCTGATGGAGGTATTGCTACACCGTCGATGGTCAGGCTTTTAATGGCACCATTTTCCATTTTCAGAGCAATTTCCTTTTCACCATCCGATTTTATAATGCTGATCGATTGTTTCTTTTTACTGCCGGGTATGGAGTCAATTGTAACCTCAATTTGTTTTTCGGTTAACTTACTTTCAAGTGCTTTGATGATGGAATGTTTGCCATTTTCATGTTTATAGGCATAGACTTCTGTAAGACCCATGGCCACGATGATCAGTACAAGACTTGCCATCAGTTTTTCTCTGAGTTGAATTGGTGCATGTGACATTTGAAAAATTCTTTTAATTCTGTTGAGTAATTGATTGCTGTTTTTTCCGGTAAAAGCAAGCGAAAGTTCCGGAGTTGAATTTTTTTGATCCATCTCTTCTATTTTTAATAACGCCCTTGCATATGCCATGGGATTGCGCGTAAAGGCCAGAGCCTCATCATCACAGGCTTCTTCCCTGTGTTGTGAAAGTTGCTTTTGCAACCACCAGATTACAGGATGGTAGTACAGCATGGTTTCAATGGCTGCAGCGATCAGGTTGAGTAGAAAATCATTCCTTTTGATGTGTGCCAACTCATGGGCGATGATGGCTTCCATTTCTTGCATGTTGAGTTGATTCAAAACTGCAAATGGAAAATAGATGGCCGATTTGAATAAGCCCATGGTAAAAGGGCCTCCGTTTAACGCACAAGATTTCACACGGACTTCTCTTTTGATTTTCATGGCAAATAACATTCGGTTAAGGTCAATATCGGGTAAGGAATAGTCACTGGCTTTTGACACCTGAAAGAGCAGCCATCCATAAGCCAATAGGTATCGAACCATAAACAACGCAAAACCAATGAACCAAATATTGGCAATATAGGAGGCATTGTTGTTGACCCACAAATTGAGATTCCATGAAGTTGCAGGGTCAACAACCATACTCCACTGGTGCCATTGCGACAAAGACACCTGGCCATTGGTCAATGCGGAGTTGGTGCTGTACAATTGTAAAAATGTAAATACTACAAGGCCAAAAAGGGATACAAGGCCAATGTATGATGCATTGAATTTTTGAGCAGAACTGAGTTGTGGTCTGAGGTAAAAATAAACCGATAACACTACAAATACTATGCCCCCTTGCCAAAGCGAGTGGATGAGGGTCCAGGTAAGGGTGTGAAAGATGGCAGGATTAATGGTAAAAAACATGTCAGGATTGTTTTTCGAGTGATTGGATGAGTGCCTTTATTTCTTCCAGTTCGTTGGCAGTAGCTTTGTGGTGACCCAGTGCATGCATGACGAGTTCTTTGGCAGAACCGTTAAAGGCATTGGTGATAAATTCATTCACCATGGTTGTTTTGGCTTTATTCTCCTGCAAGGCAGCTTTGTACAAATGGATTTTTTGCCCGGTATTGCGCTTAACCAATCCTTTGTCGTTCATGATTTGCATTATTTTTAAGGTGGTGGTGTACCCTACCTCTCTTTTTAGATTGAGTTTTTCGTTGATAAACCTTACACTGCTTTCACCGTGTTCCCACAACAATTGCAGGATTTCAAGTTCCGAATCCGTGGGCATCACCGGGTTTTGATTTAAACTCATAACCTGTTTTTTATGCAATGATATACGAAATACTTCGTACAATCAAGATCGTTGTACGAAAACATTCGTATTTAATATAAATTTAACAGTTTTGATGCCTCGCCGGCGAGAAAATTTGCCTCGGTATGGAGATTCTGCGGTGGAGAAATGTCAAAAATGACCCTACAGGCTATAATAGCGACTTCTAAGCAGTGAAATGGGCAATAAATTAGTTGCAATTATAATTTTTAATTCGTTGCTTTACAGTTAATTATTGCCGTTTGGGTAAAAAAATGGCCATTTCAGATGGTTTTTTGTCACAAATCAGGGTTTCAGGCACTTTTTTTGTCTAAATAAAATAGGGGATTTACCTGATTTTGGGTAAAAAAGCACTTTCTATCTTTACAACGTAATAGGCAGCCATGCACTTGGTACTCAGAATAGGATTTTTCATACTACTACCTTTCATAGGTATTTCACAGGTTATTGCTGATTTTGAGGCAAATACCACTACCGGTTGTGGTGCACTTCAGGTTGTATTTATCGACAAAAGTACCAGTCCTTCCAGCCAAATTGTGGCATGGAGTTGGGATTTAAGCGGACTTACTTCCGACAAGCAGAATCCCGGTCGAATTTTTGACAAGCCCGGATCGTATAAGATTTGTTTGACCGTGACCAATGCCGCGGGTCAAACCAATACCATTTGCAAAGAAAATTACATCAACATTTATCAAAAGCCCGACCCCAATTTTCTCATTGATAAAGACAAAGGCTGTGTGCCCTTTGATGTAAAGTTTACCGATTTATCCAAAAGTCCTAATGGAAACATCGTTGAATGGACATGGGACATTGGTGGAAACGCCAATGTGATCAAAACCGGAGATCCTACCACACCCATTTTCTCAACGTATTCATTCGCCGGCCTTTACTCAATGTCTTTGTCAATCAAAGATGATAAAGGGTGTGAAGCCACGGTTAGTAAAAAAGACCTGCTCAATGTATTTGCCGTACCTACGCCCGCCATTAAAAAAACCTTTCTGCAATCGTGTGAACTGCCCTGGCTAGTAAAACTTGAAAATTTGAACGCCGACTCAGGGTCAGACTATCAATGGAACCTCGGCAACGGTCAGGTAGGTACGGGCCTTACCCCCCCACTTGCGGTATTCAATAACAAAGGCAGTTACAATTTAGCCCTCATCATTCACAAAGGAGAGTGCACCGATACTTTCAACTACGATGGTTATGTAAATACCAACCCAAAAAAAGAGATTGTTACAGAAAAACAAGATTATTGCATTGGTGAAGAAATCCAATTTAAGGATCTTTCAGAGTTGGGTGCTGACTCAGTAAAGTGGGTCTTTGAAGATGGCAATTTTTCATCTGCATTGAACCCACTGCACAGCTATCAAAAAGAAGGATGTTACAAGGTTAAACTTTACCGATGGCGAGGCAACTGCAAAGACACGCTTGAAAAAAACTGTGTCAATGTGCTCGCAAAGCCTGTGCCTGACATTCAAATAATCAACCAGCAGGCGTGTCAGATCCCGGTTACAGTGCAAGCCGATGGCAAAACTCCCGGCCAATA
Source organism: uncultured Bacteroidota bacterium (assembly GCA_937870795.1). Classification (GTDB taxonomy): domain Bacteria; phylum Bacteroidota; class Bacteroidia; order Chitinophagales; family Saprospiraceae; genus JADKBO01. Next base: position 11,024 of record CALMWS010000264.1, read on the forward strand.
CACATGGAACCTTACAGGCGGGGGCCTGGATATCAAAGACGATCAAAAGGCTACTTCATTCAATATTAAAAAATTCGGAACTTATCAATTGCACATTGTCTTCACCGATGCCAACGGATGCAAGGCCGATATTGATAAGTCCATTGAAATTAAAAAATTTGAAGCCAATCTTCCATTCCAATTTATTGGAGGATGTGTGCCTTACCAGGTCAATCTCGGTGATAGTGTAGTAACAGATATACCCATAGTACAATACAAATGGGAAGTGGGCAATCCGGTATTTTTTACCTCGGCCCAGAAAAACCCTGGTTTCCTGCTTACCAACATTGGCACCTATGATGTAAAACTCACGGTGACCAACGCCTTTGGCTGCAGGGACACTGTAATCAGAGAAGACTTTGTACAGGGTGGCACGCCGCCTACCGTTGATTTTCTGGTTAGCCCCATCGACGATTGCCTGAATGTAGAAAGAACGTTTTCGCAAAATTGCTCTTCCAATGCCAATTATTGGGTTTGGAATTTTGGAGACATGGATGGTGGGTCCGGGTCTGTAGTCAACCACTTGTATGGTCAGCCAGGCCTTTATGATGTAACACTCACCGCCTTCCACAATGGTTGTCCGGCAGTAAAAACGGTGAGTGAATTGATAAAGGTGCTGGCTCCGGTTTCCAATTACGATATCACCTTTCAATGCGATGAGCCCTATACTGTTTTGCTCAACAACCTATCACTGGGTGCAGATAGTTTGTATTGGGTGGTGGCCAACACTTTACGCAGTGATACCATCAGAGATTCCATACTAACCCAGTTTACATTTCCGGATCGCGGTGAATACACCATCCGGATTTTCAGTAAAAATTTTACAACAGGCTGTATCCACGAACGCATAGATACCATCAGAATTACCGATCCTGTGGCACGTTACAATCCCGACACCCTCAGGGGCTGCGTACCATTGACCATCAAGTTCCAGGATTTGTCAATAGATGCTGAGCACATCAGTTACAGTTTCAATGGAATAGATACGCTTGAACAGGCAGAATTTACATTTTCACAATCCGGTCTCCAAAAACTTCCGTGGATGTATATCAAAGACATCCACGACTGTATAGACAGCTTCCAATACGCAGAAGAGGTGATGGTCAATGCCATCAAACCGCAGCTGATATTCCCTGCTATTGCCTGCGTTCCTCAGGAAATAGACATCACACACAACAGCAGGGATAGCTTTGCCAACATCATCAGTTTGGAGTGGAGGTTGCCGACTGATACCCTGGTGAATGTAGACAGTGTAGCCCTGTACATTGATCAACCCGGATATGAAAGTATTTTCCTTAAATTGACAGATGATTGGGGTTGTACAGACAGCATCCTTATGAAAGATGCCATCCAGGGGGTTTTGCTTGAAACCGGTTTTACTGCCGATACACTGGGATGTACCAATCAGGAAGTGTTATTTGTACCGAAGGGAGATAATGTCAACACCAGCGGCTATTTGTGGACGTTTGGGGATGGGCAAAGTGCAGCCACCGGCATCACCCGACATCTTTATCAGGATGAAGGGGTATTTGATGTTTGTTTGACGCTTTACGATATCAGGGGTTGCCAAAACACGCACTGTGAACCCGCGTGGATTGATGTAAAAAATCCTGTAGCTAGTTTTAGCGGAGATCCATTGTTTGAAACATGCCCACCCTTGTTGACCCGATTTACGAATGCTTCACAAAATGCCATTGCCTATCAATGGGATTTCGGAGATCAAAGTGGTGTGAGTTTTGTAAGTGATCCATCACATATCTATTTTGAACCCGATACATTTGACGTGAGTCTGATAGCCATACGTTCGAATGTTTGTAAAGACACCTTAACCCTTAAAGATTACGTTATGGTATTAGGGCCCAGGGGAAATTTTAACTTTGATATCATTGGCAATTGTACTCCACTGCAGGTTAGGTTTACCGCCAATTCTGATGATTACTACAGGTATTACTGGGACTTTGGCAATGGAGAAGTAGATTCAAGCCTTTTGCTTCAAAATTACGATGAAAAAATATTTACTTATACAGCTTCAGGAATCTATTCTCCTAAGTTGATTATATCAGATAATGCCGGATGTAAGAGAAACTTCACCAATGAAGACATCCATGTAAATCAAATTCAACTCAAACTTGAGTCTATCGCCGATCCTTTGTGCGGACTGCCTTCAACACTAAATGTCAACAATGGTTCTGTGTCTACTTCTGAGGCTACCTACTATCAGTGGTCGGTCATAGGCAATGGAGATACCAGTCAGTATTCCGGTTACAAGATAGCTCCGGTAATCAATGCCTACGGTATTTATAATTTAATACTAACCGCGCATACAGACAACTGTTCTGACACATTAAAGATAGATGATTTTGCCGGTGTATATCCAAACCCCAAAACAGGGTTCAATTGGGAAAGTAATCCTTGCCAATACAATACGCTGCAATTTACCAACACCAGTTTTATTGAATCAGGGAGTCTTACCCAACACGAATGGAAGATAGAAAATCAGACATTTTCAGACATTAACCTTGGATATGATTTTCAAACAGCAGGAACCAAGACTGTGTCACTTACCACCACATCAGATGTTGGTTGCAAAAGTGAAAGTTTGCAAACTCTGGAAATATTGCCTAACCATAAAATCCTGGCAGGCCCTGATACTTTGATATGTACAGGCGACAGTGCCTCACTATACTTCAAAGTATTGACTCCAAATATTGGAGGTACCAATCAATGGACTACTCAAATCAATACAGTGTGTTCAGCCTGCGATGGTGCAAAAGTTTTCCCCCCGGATACTACCTGGTATTATGCCATATTTACTGCCAACAATGGCTGTATTGCCAAGGATTCTACATTGGTAATGGTTGCTCCAGAACCTGCGCCGGGCATAAGCTTGCTCTCTGATACCATACTGTGCAAGGGACTAAAAGCAACATTAGCCGTCATCAATCCAAACCCTGCTTTCCGATACGAATGGAAGGGCATTAACCTGGGTCCTTGTACAGCCAACTGCCAGTCAATTTCAATTCTACCAGAGCAAAGCAGTTATTACCAAGCCAAGGCTATCAACCAATACGGTTGTTCGGGCAAAGACTCTATTTTTGTGGAAGTAGAAGCTACTATACCCGATTACTTAATCAATCAGAAGTACATTTGTGAAGACAGCACAACGCGTCTATTTGCTACGGGAGTAAAAACCATATCATGGAATCTGGGTGATCAGCAGCTTTGTGCGGGCTGCGACACACTCATTGTTTCTCCAGCAGGAAACACACTCTATACTGTTCATGTTGAGTCTGCCAATGGCTGTCCGTATACCGATAAAATTGCTGTCAATGTAGTTCCCCAAAACAGCATAGAGGCTGGTGAAGACTTGCAGATTTGTCTGGGAGAAAAAGTAAACCTACATGGCAGTGGCATAGGCAATGCAAGCTGGTATTACGCCAATCAATTGCTGGCTTCTGAGTATAAACCCACATTGGCCCCCCAAGCTTCAGGACAGTACATTCTGGAAACCAGACAAGATGAGTGTGTATTGAATGATTCCTTATACATTGAAGTACTTACCCGATCCGAAATTACTGCACATGGTGACACTGTATGTCCTGGAAATCCGCTTATTTTGAATGCGAGCGGACTCGCCTTTCAGTATTCCTGGTTTTTTGATGGAAAAAAATTATCCAATGGAGATGAAATCCAGATTATACCCGATACCAGCATTTACCTAACAGTGATCGGCCGGCGAACTACCTGCATACCGGATACAGAAACCATCTTTGTATATGTGCATCCAAAAATTGATTATAAACTACAGTCACAAGCCTATGATCTGTATTACAATTCAAAAGTTACGGTTAAAGCTTCGTATCCTGCATCTGGCGTCAATTATACCTATTCCTGGTCGCCGTCTATTGGCATGAACTGTGCTTCTTGTCCTGAACCCATCATCAAGGAAATCAGCGAATCTACCATCTATACAGTACTTGCTACAGATCTCGAAACGGGCTGTTATTCGGAACAACAAGTGGCAATTGACTTATTGACAAGATGCAGTGAAGAGGGTTACTACATTCCAAACATCTTGTATATGTATGGAAATCAAAGCAACCAAAACTTTTTCACGAAAGCTGCCAATCCGGAAGAATTTAGATCGATCATTATACGGGATCGGTGGGGAAACATCGTTTACCAGACCGAAAACATTGATGCCGTATGGGATGCAAAGATCAACGGTCAGCCATTGGAAAGCGGTGTTTATACCTATGTGGTGCAGGCATATTGTCCGGAATTGGATGAAGATTATTACTTCGCAGGTGACTTGACAATCTTGAAATAATTAATTCTTGTTCCACCTCAACACACTGATGCCCGTTTGGTGGGGATAACGCATCAGGTAATCATAGAGGGTGCGATGACTGATGACCACCTTTTTTTCAGTAGTAGATGCATGCATCAGGTACAACTTACCATTCTTTTTATAAGCAAAACCAACGTGGCTATAATCTAACCCCCTTTTATTTGTGGTGATGGCTATGATGTCTCCATGTTGGATCGTTGCTTCCAAAGTTCTGATCCTCTTTTTGGGTATATAATAAAATGTATTCGCGGCTATTTTCCTTTCGATTTGTTGAATTTCGTCAGTGCAAGCATCTCTGAGCATGCCAGGATAAAGAGCGGGATGTGACGATATAAAATTCAAATCAAACCGTAACTCCTTTGCAAATGGGAGTGAGGGTGTGACATCGATGAGGGTGCTATCGGTAATATGGGTGCTTAGCCAATCCGACAAATAATGTAGTCTCGAGCAATATCCATTGACAGTGGCATTTCTATAACGCAGATAAAGTGTGCTTTTGACCAGATCTTGTGGGTTTGTGCTCATTGCCAATACCCTTTCGACAAAGGTATAGCAATCAAAGCCATCAGAAGGCAGCAACAATTTCTCTTCCTTTGCATCTTCCAGTGTATGCGCTTTATAAGGCTTACCCAAAAGATGCATCGCATTTGCAATGAGGGTATTGCCAGGAGTTTGCTGTGCTGAGGAAATCAGTGAGACAATTAAAAAATAAAAGAGTGTCAGAAAACGCATTTTATTTTTTTCCTTCAACCACAACGACAAACTCACCCTTAGGAGGGTGTTGTTGAAAATGGCCAATTAGGGTTTCCAGTGGTGCCGTGATTTGTTCTTCAAATTTTTTACTTATTTCTCTGGCTACGCTTGCGTTTCTTTCAGGGCCACAGTGCTCCGCAAGTTCTTCCAGGCATTTCAAAACCCGGTGGGGTGACTCGTACAAAATAAAGGTACTTTGCAGTTCTGCCAATCTTTTCAAAGCTGTTTGCCTGCCTTTTTTGTGGGGTAAAAAACCTTCAAAATAAAAAGCATCGCTGGGCAGGCCAGAAGCCGCTAATGCCGGTACAAAGGCTGCAGCTCCGGGAAGGCAGGTGACTGGGATGTTGTTTTTTCTACATGCCCTCACCAGTAAAAATCCGGGATCAGAAATACCGGGAGTACCTGCATCGGTGATTAAAGCCAATTGCATACCATTGGACATTTGTGCCACAAGATGGTCTACAACTTTGTGTTCATTGAATGAATGGTATGGCTTAAGCTCGGTAGTAATATTATAATGTTTGAGCAAAACACCACTCGTTCGTGTGTCTTCCGCCAAAATCTGGTCAACTTCGCCCAACACCCTGATGGCCCTGAGGGTAATGTCTTCCAGATTGCCAATTGGGGTAGGAACGAGATACAACATTTTATTGGGCTGTCAGCACATAAGTATACCCTTCCATAATGGGGTTTGTCAGTATTTTCTGACAAGCTTTTTCTACTTCCTGTCGTGCTGAACTTTCATTGGATGCTTCGATGATCATTTGGATGTGTTTACCAATCCTAACATCACTTACCCCCTCAATGCCAATGTGGTGCATGTTTTTTCCCACAGTTTTGCCTTGTGGATCCAACAATTCTTTGTGGGGCATTACATCAATTTCTGCAATAAATCTCATTTCCTATTAATTGGATATTATGAGGCAAAGGTAAGAAAAGTTCGCTTTTTGCCTTCATTATTCATGTCGCACGAAGGCAGAAATTCTCGAAGCCCTGATGGCAGGCAATATTGAGGCTATCCATGATAAAAACACTACAGTAATGGCCACCAGTAAAAAATCCCTCGATTTGAAAGCAATTGGATAGGCATCTATCATAAATCCTGGCGGTACTTCTACCAAATCATATTGTTTTTGCAACCAATACAACAGCGTTGCCAAAAGAAGTCCAAAAATCAAACCGATCATGCCAATCAGCACCCCGAGCTTCATAACGAGACTTCGAACCATTTGTGTGGTAAAGCCCATCGATTTTAAAACCGATATATCTCTTTTTTTATCCAGCACTATCATCCACAAAGCGCCAATAAGGTTGAATGAAATTAAGCCCAAAGTAAGGCAAGCAATAAGATAAGAAATCCACTTCTCAATGTTCATGATTTTGAGGAAAGCTTCGTCTTGCTGGTATCTGTCTTTGATGGTGACATTCTTTCCCAAAACCCGTTGCAACTCATTACGAATGAAGGAAACATCGGCATCTTCCTTCAAATCAATTTCAAGAGAGGAAATGGCATTGGGCCTTTGCAATAGATTCCGCACGGCTTCAATATCTGTAATAACGTTTTGCATGTCTTCTTCACTTCCCACTGTAAAAACAGCAGAAGGGTATAGGTCAATGGTAGCATAATCTTTGCTGAATGGGCCTTTGGACTTAAGGGCTGCATAAAGTGTAACGGGAGTCAGAGGATCTGCAGGGTTAATTGAAAGTTTGTTAAACATGCCTGAACCAAAAACTGCAAAAAAAGTATTGCCTTGTCGTGTGGTATATTCACCCCTTACGATGGTTGAATCTATGCGGGTAACCTCATTGAAATGTTTGTCTACACCTTTGATAACACCTGCCTCCTGCGAACCGTCATAGTCAAACAAAACTACAGATTCCAAACATTCTGAACACTGATTGATGCCGGGTATGGCCTTTATT
>CALMWS010000265.1 GCA_937870795.1 uncultured Bacteroidota bacterium
GCATGATCGAGACCACCGGCACCGATATCATAAGCCCATCCGTCGCCCCCGATTAACCATACACATCTCTTTATCAGGTGATCAGCGAGTGAATGCATTTTTGCTGCGTCTTTATGGCTTGATTCTTCCAATAATTCCTTGAGGCGAAATACCCTACGCCTTTGCGCTTCAATTTCCGATTCGCTTTCCTGACTGGCATCTATAATGGTAGCAACGAAATCAGACCCCAGTTCATCTGTCATTGAAAGTAATAAGCTAACGGCATGTTGGTGTTGAACATCCGCAGATATTCTCATGCCCAAGCCAAATTCAGCATTGTCTTCAAAAAGTGAATTGGACCAAGCAGGTCCCTGGCCTTTTGCATTGACAGACCATGGGGTTGTAGGCAGATTGCCACCATAAATGGAAGAACAACCAGTGGCATTGGCAACCATCAACCGATCACCAAACAATTGAGTTAGCAATTTGATATAAGGAGTTTCGCCACAGCCCGCACATGCGCCGGAAAATTCAAACATGGGTTCCAAAAATTGAGCGCCGTGTACCAGTGAAAAATTGATGTCAGATTTTTCATTCCATGGAATTCTTTCGAAGAAGTCAATATTTTGGTTTTGACTGGCAATGTCCGCAGGTATTGGGGCTAAGTTGATGGCTTTTTGACTGCGGTCAGTTGGATCTGTTACAGGACAAACTTCATGACACAGATTGCATCCTGTGCAGTCTTCCAAATATACTTGTAATGTGTATTTAGTTTCCGGAAATCCTTTGGCGTTGATGGGCGCTGATTGGAAACCTTCAGGTGCATTGTCAAGCGTTGATTTGTGGTAAAACTTTGAGCGAATTACAGCGTGAGGGCATACAAAACTACAATTGCCGCATTGAATACATAGTTGAGGATTCCAAAGAGCCACCTGATCGGAAATTCTTCTTTTTTCCCATTTGGTTGTACCTGATGGATAGGTGCCATCAACCGGCAGAGCGCTCACCGGAAGTTCATCACCTTTGCCTTCCATCATTTTCAATAAGACATCAGACACAAAGCGAGGTGCCTTGGACCATTGATTTTGACCAGGCTCCAAGGTTTCTTCTGCAAATTGATTTTTTGCGCCTACTTCAAACAAATTTTCAAGTGTGCTGTCAACTGCCTGGAAATTTTTCTCGATAACCGCCCTACCTTTTTTGAAGTAAGTTTTTTCGATGGCCTTTTTGATTTGATAAATAGCTTCTTCTTTTGGCAGGACACCAGAGATGGCGAAAAAACAAGTTTGCATAATCGTATTGATTCTTCCAGCCATGCCTGTTAATTGTGCCACCTTATTCGCATCGATGACAAAAAATCTCATTTTGAGATCGACTATTTTTTTCTGCACATTGAAGGGAAGAAAATCCCAAACCTGATCTATTGAGTGAGCGGAGTTGAGCAAAAAAACGGCACCTTCACCTGCGTTGGCCAAGACATCCACTTTTTCTAAAAAACTAAACTGATGGCAAGCTATAAAATTGGCTGATCTAATCAGATAAGGTGCTTTAATGGCTTCAGGTCCGAAACGCAGGTGAGACACAGTCCTGGCTCCAGATTTTTTGGAATCATAGACAAAATACCCTTGGGCACCCAAAGGCGTGTTTTCGCCAATAATTTTAATACTATTTTTATTGGCACCAACCGTCCCATCGGCTCCCAGCCCATAAAACATGGCTTGTGTCCAGTTTTCATTATCTGTGTGGTAGGAAATGTCATAGGAAAGACTGGTATTGTTGACATCATCCTGGATGCCTACTGTAAAAGGATGTACCGGCTGCTCTTTGGTCAAATTATCAAAAACAGCTTTGACCATCGCGGGAGTGAATTCTTTTGATGACAGACCATAACGGCCACCGATGACCTTGGGCATAATGCTGATTTCTCCAGCAGTATTAGCCTTTACAAGTGCTGCAATAACATCTGTAAACAATGGTTCTCCTACGGCTCCCGGTTCTTTAGTCCGATCCAAAACAGCAATGGATTGGGTAGTATCCGGAAGTACCTCCAGAAGATAATCCAGAGAAAATGGTCTGTACAGGCGAACAAGGACAACCCCAATTTTTTCTCCCTTTCGGTTGAGATCAGAAACTACAACCTGAACCGTTTCATAGCCTGAACCCATGATGATTACGATGCGCTCTGCTTCTGCATGTCCATAATATTCAAAAGGACGATAGTGTCTGCCAGTTAGGGAAGCAAATTTTTCCATTACGGAGGCGACTTCATCAGGACAAGCTGTATAAAAAGGGCCGGAAGCTTCCCTGCCCTGAAAATAAACATCCGGATTTTGAGCTGTTCCCCGTACAAAAGGTTTGTTGGGATTGAGGGCCCTATTTCGATGGGCAATGACCTTATCTTCCGGAATCATGCCGCGTATAATATCATCGGGAATAAGGTCAATTTTGTTGACCTCATGAGAAGTACGGAAGCCATCAAAAAAATGAATAAAAGGTAATCTGGCATTTAGTGTAGCTACCTGGGCAATTAATGCCATATCGTGTGCTTCCTGAACACTCACAGAAGACAACATGGCAAAACCTGTTGATCTCGCTGCCATCACATCCTGATGGTCGCCAAAGATAGAAAGAGCCTGAGCGGCGAGGGAACGTGCCGCCACATGTATCACAGCTGATGTAAGTTCTCCGGCAATTTTGTACATATTGGGCAGCATGAGCATTAGTCCCTGAGAGGCAGTGAAAGTGGTAGTCAACGCCCCACCCTGTAATGAACCGTGGACTGTACCGGCTGCACCTCCTTCACTTTGCATTTCAATGATTTCAGGAATGTTGCCCCAAATATTTTTCACTCCTTTTGCGGCCCATTCATCTGCAAGTTCCGCCATGGTGCTAGATGGGGTAATTGGATAAATAGCACATACTTCATTGACCCTGTATGCGATGTAGGCACATGCTTCGTTGCCATCCAAAGTAGCTACCATAGTCTGCTCTTCTTTTATTTCTTTCATTACTTGCTATTTATTGGTTTTCCCATTTTAAATCTATTGCATGACAAGGGCACTGATCAACACAGACAGCACAGCCGGTACACAATTGTAAGTCTATTTTATATCTATTACCTTTACCCAATTTGATAATTGCTCCTTCCGGACAAGCCCCAAAACAACCGTCACATTCAAAACAATTGCCGCAAGAGTAACATCGGGCTGCTTCATAAACGACCTGGTCATTTTCCAGTCCGCCAACAATCTCCTGAAAATCATAAGCCTGGTTTTCGGGAATGAGTCGCGGCTGTTCATTGACCGGAGCAAAGGTTTTTAGCCATACATGCAATTTATCAAAGGTTACAATGGGATGTTTATCAATAGCAGTTGCGGGGATAGACATCAAGTATCGATGAATATTTCTGGCTGCCTTTTTGCCATGACCAACTGCAATAGTTACACTTCTATCTCCCGGCACCATATCACCTCCTGCAAAAACTCCTATTGCACCAGTCATCATATTTTCATCCACTACAACAGTGCCGTCAGGCTTAAAAGAAATGCCTTGTAAATTGCTCAAAAATGAAGTGTCAGTATCTTGTCCCAGGGCCAAAATGAGGTCATCAGCTTCAACCGTTTCGAATTCACCAGTAGGAATAGGTTTACCATTTTCCAGCCTCATTATTTCAACAGTGAGCAGGCTGTTTTCAAAACTTTTGATGGTACGTAGCCAGTGTATTTTGACCCCTTCTCCAAGTGCTTCATCGGCTTCAAATGCATGGGCTGGCATGTGATCTCTGTCTCTACGATAAATGATCATTGCATCATCTACACCCAACCTTTTTGCTACCCTTGCTGCATCCATTGCGGTATTGCCACCCCCGTAAACGGCTACTTTTCTTCCCAATTTTGGTGCCTCGCCTAATTCCATTTGTTTGAGCAGACTAACTGCATCGAGGATCTGACCCGCATCTCTGGCGGGGATTTCAGCCTTTTTACCAATGTGGGCTCCTACGGCGATAAAAGCAGCATCGTAATTACCTTTGGTCATTTCTGCAGCCACATCATCTACTTTATGGTTTAAGTAAATATTTACGCCCATGGCTTCAATGCGTTTGATTTCTGCCATAAGAACCTCCCTTGGCAAACGATAAGCGGGTATACCAAAATGCATCATACCACCTGGCAGTGGACCTGCCTCGTAAACATCAACCTGGTGTCCAAGCCTACGCAAGTGATAAGCAGCGGAAAGACCACTAGGGCCTGCGCCGATTATCATAATCTTTTTAGAAGTTGAAACAGCAGTTTCAGGAAATTGCCAATTTTCTGCAAGGGCCATATCACCCAAAAATCTTTCTACAGAATGAATGCTCACTGCTTGATCCACCTGGGCCCGATTACACCCACTTTCACAAGGATGGTAACAAACCCTACCATGGATGGCGGGCATAGGATTTTCTTCAACCAATTTTTCCCAAGCTTTTTTATATTGCTGATCAGTTACCAATGCCAGCCATGCCTGAATATTTTCACCTGCTGGACAAGCATGGTTGCAGGGAGGAAGATAATCACTATAAAAAGCCTTCTTTTTTGGCACGGGGCCAGTGCCCTCAGCGTGCTCCTGAAGATTGGTCTGATGGGTTATGTCTTGTAAATTGTGCATCAGTAGATGAATTTATTAAGGTCAATGACTTGGTGATTGTGAAAAAATGATTGAGGCAGTGTGTTTGGCCAAGGCAACTAATTTCCTGGCTGTTGGAAGATCCACATCTGTAGTAGAATTGGTATGGTCCTGAGCAATATGGAGCATTTCAACATCCAGATTTGAAAATCGATCGTCTATATTCTTGCACAATTCATGGCACAATTCAAGTCTGCAAGGTTCATCGGTGATTACTCCTTCATTTTGAAGGTATGATTTCATCATGATCACTTCAGCCATAATAGCATTACTAGCCATGGTAGAAGAAACCACATCTTCTTCGGATCGATTTCCTTCATTGTCAGCCTGCACCAACAACAAGGTAGCCAATGCCAGCATATCATTTGGATTCTTATAATTCATAGTATGAAATTTACTAACCGACAAATTGTCGATTCAATTTGTAAAATTCCGATAAGTGGAAGGTCACGTTAATGAGTAGAGTCAATAATGACTATGATAGGCATCACAAAATCTGGCAATGCGATAAAAAAAATTTGATAATTTCGGGTGCGTAATATCAGTCTACGACTTAAATAGCAGAAATGTCCATATGAATTCTAAGGTGAGCAGGCAGGTAATTATTGATCCTGTTTCCCAGATTTTTAACCCAACCCAGTGGATTTGACTTGTAGGTAATCAATATCCACGACTTATCTTGCGAATTGATCGTTGTTAAACTTTTATTCAAAAAACGGAGCGCATCATGTTTATTGAGTTCAAATGCAGGTCGCGTATCCATTCGTTCTGCTGAAAGCGCCAAAGCGTGGTCTGGGGTGAAAACATCTTTGGTCAATTGACCCGTTTTTATTCCTGCATACTTAACTTTTAAAATCTTAAGGTACAGTTCTAATGATGTGGAGAGTGATTCATTGAATATATACAAATCGCCATTATCATGAATGCGCAGCTGATCTAAATATTCAGGTTTAAACCAAGATGAAAGCAATGACTTTTCATTTTTTGTTAGCGCTTTAATTCTTGAAAGAGGTTTGTTTTTAATTACGGGGGCAGCTTCGGATTTCTTTCTAAATACTGCAAAAAAGTAACCTTCCCCTTTAATCTTACCCGGAATCATTTGATATCCCTTCAGGTCTTGTTTGGAGAGCTCAACTGCCCCAGCCTTTTTAGCCCAATCCAGATGAAGGTTTTCCAAGTCATTTGACTGCGAGAGGAAGGTTACATTGTCCATGTTTTCCTTTTCGTTGTACGTACAGGTAGAATAAATCAGAAATCCTCCACCTTTAAGTAAAGGAAGCGCATCTGATAAAATTCGCTTTTGACGTGAAGAACATAAATCAACATTTTCTTCAGACCATTCCTTGATTGAGTCGGGGTCTTTCCGGAACATACCTTCTCCCGAGCATGGTGCGTCTACCATAACTAGGTCAAATTTTGGACCCAAAGCAGCAAAATCAGCAGGATCATTGTTTGTGACCACTACATTGTTGTATCCCCATCTTATGATATTATCTTCAAGAATACCAACTCTTGACCTAATCACTTCATTGGCTAATAAATGCCCCTTGCCCCTTAAGAAATCAAGAATAATCGTTGATTTGCCACCGGGTGCAGCACACAGGTCCAGTACGACGGGATTTTCCGGAAGAGCAAGATCATGTAGGATGCTGTGCAAAATCATGGAAGAAGCCTCCTGAACATAGTAACAGCCTGCATGGAATAATGGATCTAAAGTAAAAACGGGACGTTCTGTCAAATACCTGCCATATAAACACCAGGGTACAACATCATTGGACAGAGCATTGTCTCCTTTTATGGGATGCAACCGAATACTAACAGGAGCCTGGCCTTGTTTTATAGCTGTAACCAGCTCTTCTTTGTATGATTGAAGAGAAATCTCAACCAATGATTCAAAACTATTGGGTAATTCTATATTGCCTTTGTGGTCAAGATTGCTCATATTTGCAAAGTTAATTCTTCCAAAATGAAAACCATAATCAATAGTAAAAATGCGCCTGCTCCGGTTGGTCCTTACAATCAGGCCATATTAGCAGGTAACACCTTGTATGTTTCCGGTCAGATTGCCATTGAGCCAACATCCGGTGTAATCATTACAGAAAGTATCGAGGCAGAAACGAAGCAAGTCTTAGAAAATTTGGCGGCTGTATTGAAAGAAGCAGGGATGGGCTTTGAAAACATTGTAAAGTGCTCGGTCTTTGTTACCGACATGGAATTGTTTGCCAGAATAAATGTGGTATACAGCCAATATTTTGAAGGTTTGACAGCACCTGCCAGGGAGCTTGTACAGGTTGCTGCTTTACCTAAATATGTAAACATTGAAATCAGTTGCATCGCCGTAATGAGTTAACAGCCAGGTATGGATTAATTGGTAGAAAGCTTGGGCATAGCTTTTCACCGTCCTATTTTCGCCAAAAATTTGAAGAGAATGACCTGGATGCAGAGTATGTACTATACGAGCTCGACCAGATTGAAAAAGTAGTTGACATTTTTAATGAAGGGATAAATGGTTTGAATGTTACCATCCCTTATAAAAATGCCATTCTTCCCTTTTTGAATCATATCGATGTTGCCGCCCGGGAAATAGGGGCAGTCAACTGTATTCACAACTCAAATGGCCAATTTATAGGATACAATACAGATTGGTTGGGATTTACACAAAGTTTAAAGGAAAATTTAGGAGATGCAAGACCAGCGGCATTGGTATTGGGCAGTGGAGGATCGTCGCGTGCGGTTCAATACAGTTTAAAAAAACTCGGTATAAGCTATACAGTGGTGAGCAGATCTGAAAATGGAATTGGTTATGACGCACTTAATGAAACAATAATTAGATCTAATCAACTGATTATCAACACCACTCCACTGGGCATGTTTCCCGATACTAAAGTTGCGCCAAAAATTCCTTATGAATACATCGATGACCAACATTTTCTATTCGATTTGATTTACAATCCTGAAAAAACATTATTTTTGACATTAGGCTTTGAGCGTGGAGCTCGGATACAAAATGGATGGCCAATGCTTAAATACCAAGCGGAAGCATCCTGGCAAATTTGGAATAGTTAAGAATAGAAATTAAGATTAAAATGGAAGAAGGAGCACCAAAAGAATTACCCGATTTTAGCAACACGGAAATAGCGTTTTCAGCAAAAACGAATGCAGAACTAAAAAAAATGGAGAAGCTTTTCAGGGCAATGAACAATCCCACCCTGGTAAAAGCAGGTACAAAACTTGGCTTGTTTGCAGTTAAGCTAAATTTTCCGTTTGCAGACTACATCATAAAAAAAACCATTTTCGAGCAATTTTGTGGTGGAGAGAATTTATGGAATTGCCAAAAAGCAATCGACAAATTGCATAAATTTCATACACTTTCTGTCCTGGATTATGGGGCAGAGGCAAAAGATACGGATGAAGAGTTTGATGCAGTGATGAACGAAAATATGAAAGCCATAGAAATGGCTGCCAGCAACAATTCAGTGCCTGTGATCAGCACCAAGCTGACCGGTTTGGTAGACAATAGTGTGCTGGAGGC
>CALMWS010000266.1 GCA_937870795.1 uncultured Bacteroidota bacterium
GACCGACCTTATTTTATACCGACAATAACAAAAAGTCGAAATCGGGTAAAAATTTCGAAAATTCTGCATTTACAAAAGAATATTGGGCTTCAATGAAAATGGGCTCAAATGCAGGGTAAACCATATCTTTGCGGCGTTGTTTACCTAAAAAAATACAATGAATAAGACTACCATTTTGGCGTTACTTATGATAGTAGCGGCAGCGGTCATATTTATGAATGCCTCCAAGGATGTGAGCACTTATGCCAATTTCAACGAAGCCATTACCAGTGGGTCGAGGGTAAAAGTAGTAGGTGTGCTGGCCAGGGAAAAGCCAATGGAATACAATCCCGAAAAGAATCCCAACATCTTTAAATTTTACATGAAAGACAACAAGGGCGAAGAGCGGCAGATTGTGCTTTCAAAAGCCAAGCCTCAGGATTTTGAAAGGACCGAACAAATTGTCGTGACCGGATCGATGAAAGGAGAAGATTTTTATGCCGATGAAATCCTGGTGAAGTGCCCGTCTAAATACAAGCAGGAAGAAATAACGCTGCGCAAGAGCTCTTAATATGGACAAGATACAATATGTAGGTGAAGCCCTTTGGATAGGATACTTGTGCAAAGCATTCATTTTGGGTGGATTTATCACTGCCCTACTTTCGCTCTTTAGTTTCAGCTATGCTTCATTTGCCGGAGTTACCAAAGCTGATGGTTGGAGAAGGCTGGGCAAACTCAGTTTTATGCTTCATGCAGCATTGATTTTATCCTTACTGGGTCTCATGTTTTATACCATGACCCACCAGCACTATGAATACTCCTATGTCTTTGACCACGTATCGGGTGAATTACCTATGAAATACATCTTGTCGGCATTTTGGGAAGGACAGGAAGGAAGTTTTTTATTGTGGATGTTCTGGAACCTGGTCATCGGTGGCGTTTTGATTAAAATCAATGATGAGTTCAATACAGAAGTAATGGCTGTATTGTTATTGTCACAGGCCTGGCTCAATTCCATGTTGCTGGGCATTTACCTTCCCTTTGGTGAAGAAATCAAAATTGGATCCAATCCCATGATGCTCATCAGAGAAGTAACCGCGGCACCAATATTCAACAATGCGGACTATCTCAGCCTGATCCAGGGCAGGGGGCTGAATCCATTGTTGCAAAATTACTGGATGACCATCCATCCACCTTTTATTTTCGCAGCTTTTGCCCTTACCGTAGTACCCTTTGGCTATGCCATAGCAGCACTGCGGAAAAACTCATTTGAAGGGTGGCTGCGACCCGTGTTGCCCTGGGCCTTGTTTGGCACTGCCATACTGGGTATAAGCCTGACCATGGGTTCTCTTTGGGCTTATGAAGCATTGTCGTTTGGCGGCTATTGGGCCTGGGACCCTGTAGAAAATACATCGTTGGTGCCATGGATCGTGCTGGTAGGTGGCATACACACCAACCTTATTGCCAAAGCCACCGGCAGGGGCATCAAATCAACCCTACTTTTCTACCTTGGGGGCTTTTTGATGATCGTGTATTCTACCCTGCTCACCCGCAGTGGGATATTGGGAGATACTTCTGCTCACGCCTTTACAGAGATGGGGTTGGAGTGGCAGCTCACATTTTTTTTACTTTCATTTTTGGTCTTGGGTGCAGCAACCTTTTTGTACCGATATAAGATCATACCGACACCCGCCAAAGAAGAGGCCGTATATTCCAGGGAATTTTGGATGTATGTGGGCTCTCTGGTCTTGTTTTTTTCTGCGGTGCTCATCAATGCATCGAGCTCATTGCCTGTACTCAACACCATTGTAAGAACCTTTGATGCCAGCTACATAGGAAGGGTGATCAAAGACCCTATTCCGCACTACAACAAATACCAACTCTGGATCGCTGTCTTTATTGGTATCCTTTCCGCATTCACAGTATGGCTTTCCTACAGAGGTACGCAAAAGCCAGGCAAACGATTTTGGATGCTGGTGTCCCTTTATGTTTTGGTGGCTGCAATATTTACAGGGCTTACGACTATTTGGATTTCACTTCCGGAATGGCACTATGTGTTGATGGCCTTTGCTGCGTGGTTTGGTATAATATCCAATGCACATTACCTGTGGCAGGCGGCCATAAAAAATACCAAAGCCCTTGGCACCGCGGTAGCCCACCTTGGTTTTGGCATCATGGCCATTGGCATTTTGGCGTCAGGATTGAATTTTAGTTATCTGAGTAATCCCTTTGTATTTAAAGGCTTGTTTGGAGGAGATGGCGATGAAGAAAAATACATCCAGCTCATCAAAAACAAGCCCTTACTGGTAAAGGATTATGTAATCACATATACCAACGACACCCTCATTGGCAAGGCAAGGCACTACGACATTCAATTTAAGCAAAGAGGAGGTGACGCCTCATCCGCGGTGTTTGTTGATTCTTTTGTTACCCGACCAAACGCTGTGTATTCCAATGACTTCACCAAGGTAGCAGCCTTCAACCCCGATACCCGCCATTATGCAGGCAGGGACATTTTCACGTGCGTTGTGAGTTTGCCGGCTCAGGTAGCAGATGCCGAGCAGGCGCGCATGATGGAAGACAGTCTGAAATACAAGCCCTACAATCTTCGAGCGGGTGACAGTGTACGCATTGGCAATTCGGTTCTTTGGGTGGATGGCCTGAATTTTCCTCCCTCACACATCGAGTACGCCAACCATCACCACGACGTAGGCTTTGAAGTAGCCTACCGCCTCATCGATGCCGATGGCCAGGAAGAAAAAGCCAGCTGTGCCATAGGTCTGGATGGAAACATATTGTATAAATATGCAGGAAAACACGAAAATGCGGGCATTAGAATCAGGCCTGCAGAAGCATTGATGGATCAATTGCTCACACCGGAACAACAGCTTGAATACAGCACCCTTCAACTCAAAAGAGGTGAAAGTGTGGAGTGGGAGGGCTACAAAATAAACATTGCCGGCTTCGAGACCCAGGCTGATACTTTACGCTATAAAGCAGAAAAGGGCGACGTATCTATAATGGGGCTTATCACTTTTGAAAAACAAGGATTGGCACAAACCGCCAAACCCATCTTTGTATTGAGGGGCAATGCGCCTATGAGCATTAAAGACTACCTTCCAATCGATGGCATTCACGTACGACTTGCTCACATCGATCCGTCCACAGGTATATTTGAACTCAGGGTAGCCCGCGATAAGAGAGCAAGTCAGCCCCTTCTTGCACTGGAAGTAGCTACCGATGTGCCCCGCAGCGATTACATCGTTTTGGAAGCCAAAATTTTTCCGGGTATCAACTTGTACTGGCTAGGGTCCATTCTGATGATGGCAGGCTTGTTGGTGGCCTGGTGGGTGCGTTACAAAGAAAACATGGTATGGAAATAGGCATAGCAGGTTCGGGCAATATGGCATACAGGTTGGTGCCTGCACTGCAACACGTAGGATTGAGGGTAGGTCAGATTTGGAACAGAAGCCAAAACAGTGATTTGGCTACGAAGTACCAACTGAAAATGTGTACGCAGCCGGAAGATATGGAAGCCAATATGCTGTTTATTTGCGTATCGGATGATGCAATTACTGAAGTAGCAGAAAAATTTAAAAACTTCAAAGGCACCGTTGTCCATACCAGCGGCAGTGTTTCTTCAGCCGTTTTAAAATCATTTAAACACTATGGTGTCATGTGGCCGGTGCAAACCATGACCCGACAGGGAAGGATAAGTTTTGAGAAAATTCCCTTGTGCATCACCACCTCTGATGCAGATACACAGCAGTTTTTGGCTCAAGTTGCTGGCATGCTTAGTGACAGGGTATATCCAATGAATGATGAACAGCGGCTCAGGGTCCACCTTACGGCAGTGATGACCAATAATTTCATGAACCACCTGGCAATTGTATCGCGAGATTATTTACAAAAAAACAAGCTGGATTACGAAAT
>CALMWS010000267.1 GCA_937870795.1 uncultured Bacteroidota bacterium
TGTTTATGTATTTATTGGGAAAAGACAGGGGGGCGTCCCTGATCCGAAACTTCCAGCTAATAGCATTCTTTGATGCAGGTTTGGCCTGGTATGGTGCCGGACCCTACAGTCCTAAAAATCCGCTGAACTCCGTCCAGGTCAAAGATGTGCTGGTTGAACTCGACATACAATATTTCAGGGACCCACTTGTAATGGGTTATGGTTGGGGCGCACGCACCCAACTTTTGGGTTATTTCATCAGACTCGACATAGCCCACGGCATTGAAACCAAAAAAAGCCTGCCCGCGATGTACCACCTCGGCATTGGACTCGACTTTTAAGTATTAGCCCAAATCCCACTGAAAAACAGCTTAAGGCGCAACTTTTTTCTTACTTTTGTGGGTCAAACATTAACCCATGAGATCAAACCACAATGTATTCATTCCTGCTGTCCTGGCTGGATGGGTGCTATGGGTAACATTATTTTTTTCTGCCTGTGTCCCACCCACAGACCACATCAATGCCAATTTGCACCTGGGTTTCAATGACGCAGATGTCAAACAGGTATTACAATACCAGGATCGTGGAATGGCAGACTCAATATATCCCTATTTTCTTCACAAAAATCCTGGTGTCAGATACGCAGCGGTCAAAGCATTTGCCTCTATCAGATCAGAGTCATCTTTGGATTCAGTTGCTAAAATGTTGAAAGACCCCGTGCTGGAAGTGAGGGCCATGGCAGCCTATGCCCTGGGTCAGATTGGTAGCACCAAGGCGGAGACTCCATTGATAGCAGCTTTTACTACCCAGGATACTTTGAGCGTCAACAATATGTTCAACAGGCAAATCCTTGAAGCATTGGGCAGGTGTGGCAGCAAGACCACCCTCAAAAACATTGCTTCTGTGGTGAGCTACAGAGACAGCGATGATGAATTGCTCATGGGGCAGGCAAGGTCGTTTTATCATTTCGGACAGCGCGAAATTTTTGATGCAGCAGCATCTAGCAGGGCTATGGAGTTGCTTTCTAACGCAGCCATCAGTGAAGCCATCAGACTCCAGGCAGCTCATTACTTTGGTAGATTTAAAGAGGCGGTCAGTCCTGAATTGGTAGACAGACTTATCAACCAATTGAGTATTGAAGATAATCCCGAGATCAGAATGCCACTCGCCTCAGCTGTTGCCAGAAGCGCAGCCACCGGCCTTGACAAAAAGCTCATACAATTGCTTACCACCGAGCAAGATTACAGGGTGAAATGTAATGCATTGAGAGGGTTTCAGAATGTAGAATTGGACAGCGTTAAAGCCACTATCTTCAACCTTATCAAAGATCCCAATCTGCATGTAGCCGGTCTGGCGGCCGAATTGATTGGACGCAAGGGAAAAAAAGAAGATTTGTACAACTATAAAGCTTTGGTTACACCTGAAATGGATTGGAGGGTAAAGACAAAAATGTATCACTCCATGATGAAGCTGACACCTTTGTTTTTCACCAAATTTAAAAACGAACTGGCAGCTGAAGCTAAGTTTTATTTTTCCAATGCTACAAGCCCCTATGAAAAGGCAGAATGGTTGAGTGTGCTGGGTGATGATCCTTACCAATACCTTACCCTTACAAGCTTGTATGGCAAAACTACGCAGCCAGTAGAAAGAACAGCAGTGATCGAAGCCCTTGGTCAAATTCTTCAGCACCCTGAATTTATCAAAGCTTATGGTTCAAAGTACATTGAAGTCAAGGCCTACATCGTCAAATTGTTGGTCAATCTGAGCAAAACCGGTGATGCTGGAAATGTAGCTATAACCTCGGCAATCTTAAAAGAGCCCAAAACCGGTGCCAAAGGATTTGTAACGGATACCTTATGGTTTGAAACCGCCAAATCGAGATTGAAACTGCCACAGGATATTGAATCCTACAATGAATTGCTGCAAGCCAGAGCTTTTTTATTCGACAGTACCTATACAGCCTATAAAGCTGCTTATAGCCACCCCATCGATTTTAATGCGCTCGCCTTGCAGGGTGATTCCATAGAAGTGATAATGAAGACTACAAAAGGAAACATCACATTGTTGCTATTTACCGATAAAGCCCCTGGCAGTGTAGCCAACTTCCTTGAACTTTGCCAGAAAGATTTTTACGACAATAAATTTTTCCACCGCGTAGTGCCCAATTTTGTGGTCCAGGCAGGTTGTCCGAGAGGCGATGGTTATGGAGGACTCAACTACACCATTCGTTCAGAACTTAATCTCAATTACTATCTCGAAACCGGTCTGTTGGGCATGGCCCATGCAGGCAATCATACCGAAAGTTCTCAATTTTTTATTACCCACAGCCCTGCACCACACCTGGATGGCAATTATACCATCTTTGGAAAGGTAAAAGAAGGGATGGACGTAGTACACACACTCTATCAGGGAGACAAAATCATTGATGTGATCATTTTAAAAGCAAACAAATAAACCACCTACCATTTCATGAAATCAACACCACTTACCCAAAAACACATAGAATTAGGCGCTAAGATGGCAGAATTTGCCGGTTACAACATGCCTATTTCCTATTCAGGAATTATCGATGAACACCATGCTGTACGCAACAGGGTTGGTATTTTTGATGTAAGCCATATGGGCGAATTTATAGTAAAAGGTCGTCAGGCCCTCGATTTGGTACAGGCCATCAGCTCCAACGATGCTTCCAAGCTCAATCCAGGCGATGCACAATACGCCTGTTTACCCAATAAAACAGGTGGCATCGTGGATGATATGTTGGTTTATCGTTTGTTTGAAGACATGTGTGCCGAAGGAGAACAGGCATTTATGCTTGTGGTCAATGCCAGTAATATGGACAAAGATTGGGACTGGATCAGCAGCCTCAATACCTTTGATACCCGATTGATCAACATCTCCGATGAAACGGGATTGATAGCGGTGCAAGGCCCAAAAGCCATAAGTGCATTGCAAAAACTCACCGATGTTGATTTGTCTAAAATTGAATATTATCACTTTGCCAAAGGCACCATTGCCGGAGTTGACAACGTAGTCATTTCTGCCACAGGATATACAGGAAGCGGTGGTTTTGAATTGTATTGTCAAAAAGACCATACATCAGCATTGTGGGATGCTGTGACCCGGGCGGGTGCTGAATTTGACATCCTGCCTTGCGGTCTGGGTGCCAGAGATACACTGAGACTTGAGATGGGCTACTGCCTCTATGGCAATGACATTGACGATACTACCAGTCCACTGGAGGCCGGCCTGGGCTGGATTACCAAATTGAAAAAGAATGCCGATTTCCCTTCCAAAGCTATTTTCGAACAGCAAAAGAAAGACGGCCTTATGAAAAACCTGGTAGGCTTTACCATGAGTGAGAGAAGAGTGCCCCGCCACGGATACGAAGTATGTGACGCTGCTGGTCTCAATATTGGCGTGGTTACCTCAGGCACACAATCACCAAGCCTGGATCAACCCATTGGCATGGCTTATGTAGGGGTGAATTATGCAAAACCGGGCACCAAAATTTACATCAAAATGGGAAGTAAGTTGCTGGAAGCAGAGGTAACATCACTGCCTTTTCTCACTGTCTAAAATTGCCCCATGCCTGCCATATGGTATAAATGCCAAGTGCTGGATGTCGAAATTGTGAACAGCAGTGTCAGACGGTTTTTTCTCTCTGTAGGAAATGATTTTCCAGGCTTCCGTGCAGGTCAATTTATCACATTTGATTTGCCGGTAGGAGAGAAGCGACTACATCGTTGGAAAAGTTATTCCATTGCCAATGCACCCAATGGAGATGGCATACTTGAGTTGTGTATTGTTAGGCATGCTCAGGGCTATGGAACCACCTACCTGTTTGAAGAGGTGGCAAAAGGAAGCACACTTACCTTTAAAGGTCCGGAAGGCAATTTTGTTTTGCCTCAAAACCTGGCAGACATCAACTTAATCATGGTTTGCACTGGTACGGGTATCGCCCCATTCAGGTCCATGATTTTGGATGTCATTAACCGTCAACTGCCTTTTAAAAAAATACACCTCATTTTTGGTGCAAGAAAAGAAGAAGACATCCTTTACAGGAAGGAAATGGAAATGTTGAGCAGTACCCATCCCAATTTTCTTTACGATGTTTGTTTGTCGCAAGGGCCTGACTGGCCGGGTTTCAAGGGCTATGTCCATCAGGTTTATTTAGAAAAGTATGCCACTGCTCAAACAGAAAATGTTTTTTATCTCTGTGGCTGGACCAAAATGATAGATGAAGCGGTAGCCAATTTGATCACCAGACTGGGTTACGACAAAAGCCAGATCAAATACGAATTGTACGGCTAAGATTTACTCCTGTAATTTAACACCAAAACAAAGATCTCCGGCATCGCCCAGTCCCGGAACAATATAGGACTTGGCTGTAAGTTCTTCGTCAATGGCAGCTGTCCAAATTTGAGCGTTGGGAAAAAAACGCTGGATGTGTTTCACCCCCTGACTGGAAGCAATCACCGAAACCACGTGTACTTGTTTGGGGCTGCCATATTCTTCGAGATACTCCAGGGTCTTATGGATGCTGGCACCAGTAGCCAACATTGGATCCAGCAGGATCAATACCTTACCTTCAATGTTGGGACAAGTGATGTATTCCAGTTTGATATCGAAAGTGCCATCTTTGTGGTGCGACCGATAGGCAGAAACAAAGCCATTTTCTACATCATCAAAAATTCTGAGGAAGCCCTGGTGAAGAGGAAGCCCTGCCCTGAGGATGGATGCAAGAACGATGCTGTCTTTGGGTACTTCCATATTGGCTTCTCCCAGTGGTGTTTCTACTATGGCCATCTCATAATCGAGGTGCTTACTTATTTCGTATGCCATAATTTCTCCCATACGTTCCATGTTGATGCGAAAGCGCATGCTGTCTTTTTGTTTTTCCACAGACCTCATTTCGTAAAGAAATTTGTTGA
>CALMWS010000268.1 GCA_937870795.1 uncultured Bacteroidota bacterium
GAGTCACACATTTTGTCAGAAGCATCAACAGAGCCTGGCGTAGCCATAGGTGGGCAGCTTCAGCCGGCAGGAAAAAGAGCGCCTTTGTTTATGGCATCTTTGGAATATACAGGGGCAAGCATCAAACATGTGGACAGTGGCTTGGCCGGGTACGAGGAAAGGAGTGCAGAATATCATTTTTTTCAGTTGGGACTTGCCGCGTATACATTCAACGGGCATATAAAATCCTGGAGTGGTGGTATAGGTTTGAGGGCGGATGTAGTATTGTTTGAAAAATCGCAGGGGAGATATGAATTGATAATAATGGGGCGAGAGCAAAAAAACGAAGATATTCACATCACTTATCCCAGGGTTTTACAAAGATTTAAAATTGGACCAAGTGTCTATGTGAAGAAGACGGTACAAATGGATGAAAAAAATGCGATAGAACCCTTCCTGTACAGCACCTTGTATTTGAGTGATGAAGTGAAGTTTGGCTATTCCAAGGCCCTGGTAATGGGTTTTGGAGTAGTTTGGGTAATGAGGTAATAAATGTGGAGGCGCAAGATATTGCGCCTCCACATTGTATTTGATTTTTTTTAAAA
This sequence comes from uncultured Bacteroidota bacterium, assembly GCA_937870795.1. Taxonomy (GTDB): domain Bacteria; phylum Bacteroidota; class Bacteroidia; order Chitinophagales; family Saprospiraceae; genus JADKBO01. The sequence continues at coordinate 585 of CALMWS010000268.1, forward strand.
ATAAAAGCAAACCACCATGAAAAAAACACAAGTCCTGATTTTGTTTACCATCCTATTGATGGCCTGTGGCAAGGGAGATGAAAGCCTGCCACGCGACAAATTTTTGGGAACCTACGATTTGTATGAAAAACACCCTGACACCCATCGGGGGACGGCAACCATCAGCGAAGGAGATCAAGACCACAAGATGAAGTGGGTGATGGGGTTTGAAGAAATAGAGTTGGAATTGTTAGGTAAAAACGATACCATAGCATTTGGAACAGCCTTTTCTCTTGCCTTATTATTAGAAAATTCTGCATCGCTGCATTACATCAGTAAAGACACCCTATTGGGAAACCGGACCTCTGGCACTATATTTTTTCCATCGACATTTAAATTCAGGGACTTTGTGTTGGTAAGAAGGAGATAAAGAAAATAAAAACAGCAATAAATCAGATTGGATATGAAGAAGAGCATAACCATAACGGTTGATGAAAAATTGTTGGAAAACGCAAAAAGATAAGCTAACAACCATAACACCAGCATTTCTCACCTCGTGGAAGCGCATTTAATTTATCTGTGCAACAAGAAACGGTCTGTGGAGCATATAAGTCCGTTGGTAAGAAGCCTTTCCGGAATCATTACACTACCGGAAGATTGTAATAGTAAAGATGACTACACCAGACAGTTAATAGAAAAGTACAAGTAGAAACTCATTTTTACCTCAAATACCCCTCCACCTTCTTCAGCTGTGTTTCCGAAAACTGAGATTTGTCCAGCAGCATGAAAAGGCGGCGAGCTTCTTCTTTTTTGTGGAGGAGGAGGGCGATGAGCATGCGGTGGTAGAGGGCATCATTTTTATAAGTGGCGTCATTTTGCAGTCCGAGGAATAAGGAATCTGCCTGTTGGAGTTTTTGTGTGCGCAGCTCGATGTGAGCCAGGTAGTAGCTTGCCATTAATTGCAGACTATCGGTTGTGGCCAATGATTGAAAGATGGGCTTTGCCTCATCGAGGTGGTTGCGGTCAAAGAGGTCGATGGCCCTCGTGAGCGTGAGGGTATCGGAGACGCCCCCTCTTTCAGCCTTGGGTTGTGGTTTAAGGTAAAGGTCGGCGAAAAGTTGTTTGTTGTCGGGAGAAGGGGATAGTACTGCTTTGCCGATGTATGCCATCAAGCCTACAAAGACGGCAGCGGCTAGCCACCACCACAGGCGCCGGCTATTGTCGGGCATGACTTGTTTGTTATCCAGGTCTTTGAGCATTTGTCGGGTTTCGTCTTCGATTAAGGAGGCAGAAAGTTTTTTGAGCAAGGGGTAATTTTCCACTGCGTGTTTCAATTTTTCATCAGCCTGCATGGCTTCCTCAAAGTCGAGCCGCTGCTGTGGAGAGAGCCTGTCTTCCATGTAATCATCCAACCATTCAAAATAAAGACTCATTGCAATTGAAGTTTAATGTGTGGATTTTGAAATAGGAAGTCGTTGAGCTCTGCCAGGCACTGGCTCTTTTTCTTGCGAGCCATGCCTTCCGACTGGTAGCCCAGTTTTTCGGCAATTTCGGCCATAGAGAAGCCATTGGCCCAGTGCATGAGTACGGCTCTGCAATTGGACCGGAGTTTATCCAAAACGTCATGTAGCAGAGAGTATCGTTCTTTGGTTAGAAAAATTTCTTCAGCTACCGGCTGGTCATCGGCGGTCTGGTGGGATATGACATCGGGCAGAGGGATTTCGCGTTTTCTTTTTTTGCACTCCTGGTACCACAGGTTACGGGCGATGCCCATGAGGTAGGGCTCGAGTTCGCCGGAGAGAGATGAATTGGCCTTGTTGAAAGCAGTTTTCACAAAATGAACGATGGTTTCATCAAAGATGAGGGAGGCATCGTGTGTTTCTCCGCCTGATTTTTGAATCAAAGCGAAAATCGAAGTTTTGATCTTTGTGTTGTGGTAAATTTTGGCAATCAAAGCACGTCGCTCCTTTTCGGATTGATTGACCTGACCAACGGCGAGAAGCAAAGACATGATGATAAATTATCTGCTAAATTAAGATAATTCTCATTAAAAAAAGCCCTTCCCAACGGGAAACCCGAGACCGTAACGGGGAAACCGGAAACGACAAATAAATACTAAAAAGCCAAAAATGTTTAACTTCAAAATTGAGAAGTGTTTTTCAAGACCAGGTGCAATATGTTGAGATCTGTCTATTTGCTGTTTTTCATACTGTTTATTACAGAACTGTCGGGCCAGAATCCTGTCATGCTGGAAAGGTATTTTGATTATTTAAAAACCAACAAAGACAAAAGAGAACTTATTGAGAGAATAAAAAATTATACGGA
>CALMWS010000269.1 GCA_937870795.1 uncultured Bacteroidota bacterium
ATCATCAAAAACGGCCCAGGCATCGTACATCGCGGCCGACATGTGGAAAAGATTCCTGGCATGCACCGTTGGTCGGGCAAAGTCCTTTCGGATGGATTCTATCAACTCTTCGTTCCACAGACGGGCAACCGAGTGTTGTTGGGCGCTGAGGGCCATTGCCAAAAATAAAAGGGCCAACGCCATTGTAGTTTTTAAGCAAACTAAAGACCTTGTCATTTTGCTTTGTTTTGCGCAAAGTAACACAAATATTTGCATAAAACATTCATTATTAGCCATTATTATTCATTAAAAAGCTATAATATAATGACTTTTTAAGTTTTTTGGCTACTTTTCCTTTCAACCCAAACCCGCTTTCTTCCGTTTAATTATTTTATTTTTGTGCCACTGCCGCTTTTACCCTGTTGGCAAAATCGGTTTTTATCCACTACCAGTGTTCTCACGATGTCTGTAATCCGTAGTTTTTTACACCACTTTGGCAGCTATGTGCTTTGGAAACGCCAAATGTTTTCCCGGCCGGAAAATCTGCGCATGTATTACAATGAGACCATCCGGCAGATGTACGACATTGGCATTGGCTCTCTGCCCATCGTTTTTTTGATTTCCATCTTCATTGGTGCGGTGACCGCCGTACAGTTTTACTACCAGATGGATGGTACACTGATCCCTCCGTATTACATTGGCTACATCGTGCGCGATATGACCATCATCGAGCTGGCACCTACCATTACCTGTTTGGTTTTGGCTGGTAAAGTAGGCTCCAACATGGCTGCTGAATTGGGGGGCATGCGACAAAAAGAACACATCGATGCCATGGAAATTATGGGGGTCAACACCTCAGCCTACCTGGTCATGCCCAAGATTGTGGCGGCCATCATTGTAATTCCCATTTTGGTCTGTGTGGCTGCTTTGGTGAGCATTTTTGGTGCCTACATCGCTTCCGTACCCACCGGCCTTTTTTCTACTGCCGATTACATCAAGGGCATCCGATCGTTTTTTGTGCCCTACAATGTGTTTATGATGTTTGTCAAAGCCGTGGTTTTTGCCTACATCCTCACCGGCGTTTCCTGCTACCAGGGCTACTTTGTCAAAGGGGGCAGCATCGAACTCGGTGAAGCCAGCACACGCGCTGTGGTGTACAGCGATATTTTAATCCTCCTGGCAGATTACATCATTGCCGTAGTGCTAACCGCTTAATTAACCAGACATGATCAGGTGCGAAAACATAAGAAAAACATTCGGAGAACAGGAAGTGCTCAAGGGCATCACCTTCACCTTTGAAAAGGGAAAAACCAACCTGATCATTGGTAAGTCGGGAGCCGGAAAAACCGTCTTGCTCAAAATTCTGGTAGGACTCATGAAGCCCACGGAAGGTAAGGTGTGGTACGACAACATCGACTTCTTTAACCTCAACAAAGCCCAGCTACGGGAGTTGCGCATGAAGGTAGGCATGCTCTTTCAGGGCAACGCTTTGTTTGATTCCATGACCATCGAACAAAACATCCGTTTCCCGATGGACATGTTTACACACATGACCCTCAAAGAAAAAACAGACCGGGTAAACCTCTGCCTCGAAAGGGTTAGCCTCAGCGGGGTCAATAAAAAGTATCCGTCAGAGATAAGTGGTGGTATGCAAAAAAGAGTGGGCATTGCCCGGGCCATCGTGCTCAACCCCCTCTACCTGTTTTGTGATGAACCCAACTCCGGCCTCGATCCGCAGACTTCCATCACCATCGACGAACTCATTGCCGATATCACCAAAGACAACAACATCACCACCATCATCAATACCCACGACATGAACTCGGTGATGGAAATTGGTGAAAACATCTGCCTCATCGACAAGGGCTACCTCTCCTGGAGTGGCAGCAAAGACCAGGTTTTGTCGAGCGAAGACGAACACCTGCACGATTTTATTTTTGCATCCCCCTTCCTGCAAAAGCTGATCGATGGCTATAATGGCAGCCATTAATGCACTGGTAAAGCGGTTTTTTTACTAAAAATATAATTTGGTCTGGGTGGTCGATCGGCGTTTGATTCAAACTTTTGTTTGGATGCCATTCGTTATAGGCAAAATATAATTGCGTAGTAGGGTTTTGTTTGTTACCCTCGTTATCACTACCCGTAAGGGCAATCGTTTATATTTAAGCAGTTGATTTTTGTTTTGTTACATATTAAAATAAATAAAAATTAAGCTTAAAAATATATGAAATTTTTACCAATAAATTTGTTGCCTACAAAAATTGTTGTAATTTTGTTTTAACTCATTAATAACCAAAGCATGCACAAACCTTACCTGTTCAACAGGCTGCTGAGTCTTGTCTTGCCGTGCCTCTTTATTGTGGCCGGTAGCATGTCGGTTAATGCTCAACGCAGTTCCGAAAAACACGCCACCATCATCACGGGTCAGCTAAGTCCGGTCGACCAGATCGTTGATCCCAATCTTTTGGGCAATCCTACTGTCATTTCACAGGTGGGCTCCGACTTTTCAATCTACATCAACCCATCTACCAAAGAGATTTCTATCGTTCAGGGCAGCACCGCCACCGGTTACCGCTCATTTACCATCGAATACATCATTGCCAACCCGGTTCCCAAATCCAATTACCGCATTTACCACCTCAACTTCGTAGCCTCAACGGTTGTGGTCAATGACGACCTGGTCAACTGGGACGGAGATGGCACCCTTACCATCAATCCCCTGATTAACGACGAATTTTCAGGTCCTGTAACCGTAAGCATCAACCAGGCCACAGGCAATGCTGCTGTGGTCAACAATCAAATCGTTTACTCCAACGCCAGCTTTGCCGGTATGGACTATGTACAGTACACCCTTACCGACAGTCTGGGCACTTCGGATCAGGGCATCATCAAAATAGAGGAAGAAAAAGAAGCACCCACCGAAGATCAGCAATTCGACTTTGTGGTCAACTATCAGGAAACCAAAAACATTACCGTTCCTGCCGGCTTTACCCTCGATCAGTTTCCCTTCAACGGTGAAGTAAGTGTGCTGGATGCAACCCACTTCCTTTACACACCTGAAGAATATTTTATTGGCCAGGACAGCTTTACTTTTTCCAACACCGATGGTACCATCCTGGATTATCATGCGCGTATCATCGATGCGGAGAGAGATCCCGGCTTTGTGCGCAATGATGTCTTTTACACCGGAAAAAACACGCCCATAACCTTTGATGTTTTTGCCAACGATCTGGTAAAGACCTTCCCCATCACCGAATATTCACCGCAGTTGGTGCACGATACCCTGGGCATCTTCACCTATACCCCGCCAACCAACTTCAGTGGCAACAAATTATTTACCTACAAAGTAGATTCTGGCGTAAGCATTGAAACCGGCAAGATTACCCTTGTTGTGGGCAACCAAAATCCACAAGCCGACATCATTTATAAGTACGATGTGCCCGGCAACCAAAGCTTTGTGATGGAGTACGATGTGCCCATCACCGGTTATTCATTTGTAATCGATCCGGCCAAAAAACCAAAACACGGTGTGGCCTACGCCTTCCAGGATTCTACCGCTGGTCTTAGCTGTGGCACCGCTTATGGCAAGGCCCTCATCGCCTATACACCTGACAATGGCTTTACCGGTGGTGACACCATGGAAATAAAATACTGCGTTGCCAACAATCCGGTATGTGTTACCTACAAGTTGTATTTCAATGTTTTGGCCAACACCAACCCCGCCTGCCCTTGTATCGACGACTGTGT
>CALMWS010000270.1 GCA_937870795.1 uncultured Bacteroidota bacterium
GGCTGGCAATATTTTACAGATGCAGTAATCACCCACATCAGCGAAAAACTGGAGGGCAAGGTTTTCATGCTGTGGGGCAATTTTGCCAAGGCCAAATCGGCACTCATTCGGGCTGACCGGCATTTGGTATTGACATCTCCACACCCTTCACCGCTTGCTGGCAATGGATTCTTTAACAACCATCATTTCAGTAAAGCCAACGTTTATCTTGAAAACAAAGGTGAAGGCAAAATCAACTGGCAAATAGATCGAAAATGAATAAAAAAACCATGATGAAAGTTGCCGCACTTTCCGGCTTTTTGGCTGTAGTGCTCGGTGCTTTTGGCGCCCATGGCCTTCGTCCCCTGTTGGATGAAAAAACCCTGCACGCTTATGAAACAGGGGTGTTGTACCAGTTTTTTCATACCCTAATGCTGGGTGCCATGGCCTTTTCAACAAAAGAAAACGTAGATCGTTATTTTAGCAAATCCGCTCTCCTTTTTACCTTGGGAATGGTATGTTTTTCAGGGTCACTGTATGCCATTGCCTTTTCAAGGGCGGCTGGATTTGACTTATCGTGGCTGGGACCAATTACACCCTTAGGTGGACTGATGCTAATGGTAGGTTGGCTGCTATTGCTCCTACATGCTTTCAGGTCATAATAATCGTTTATATATTAACGACCTTTAAAATTGGGTTTGCGCTTTTCCAGAAAGGCCTGTACGCCCTCTTCATAATCTTCTGATGAACCCGCCTTTCGTTGCAACGCATCTTCTACCTCCAGTTGCTGGTAAAGATTGTTGGCGTAAGATTCATTGAGGGCTTGCTTGGAAAGGGCCAGCGCCAGCGTAGGCAGGGTAGCCAGTTGTTTTGTTAGCTTCCAGGCTTCTTCACTAAAAACAGCATCCGGGAAGACTTTATAGATCATGTTCATTCGTTCTGCTTCTGATGCCGAAACTTTGTCACCCAACATAATCAGGGCTGCAGCCTTTTGCATGCCAACAAGTCTGGGCAAAAAGTAAGTACCTGCACTATCAGGGACAAGTCCAATTTTTGAAAAGGCCTGAATAAAACTGGCGGATTCTGCAGCCACAACAATGTCGCATGCAAGTGCAATATTGGCACCGGCACCGGCAGCCACTCCGTTGACTGCAGCTACAACGGGTTTGCGCAGACTCCTGATTTTGGTTATGATGGGATTGAAGTGTTGGCTTACGATTTCACCCAGTTCAGGTCCCTCGGGATCCACTACCTCTGCCAGGTCCTGACCAGCACAAAAGGCTTTGCCTGCACCAGTGAGGAATACTGCCCTTACTTCTTCGCTATCGTTGCAGAAATCGAGTTTGTCCTGTAAGGCCAATGCGAGTTCGCGGATGACGCTATTGTATTTTTCGGGCCTGTTAAGGGTGATTACTCCAATGTTTTCTTTGATCTCAAAAATTAGGCTCATAAGTGAAATTTATGCTTGATGATAGCGGTAACCCAGCTCAGGGTGGTACCCTTTCACACCTTCAAAGTGGGCATTGATGATTTGTAAATCTTCTTCAAAGTTGCCGCTGGGAATCATAGGTTCTGAAAAATGAACTTCCTTGTTGCCAAAATCAAATTTTACCAAAACAAGGGGCATCTTGGCCTCTACTGCAATCCAGTAAAAGCCGGATTTTAATTCATCATTTCTTTTACGTGTGCCCTCCGGAGCTATGGCGATGCTGAGATCGTCGTACTTTTCGAGGGTGGCAGCAACGGCTTTGACAAAATTGTTGTGTTTGCTGCGATCCACCGGAATTCCACCCAGCCAGCGGAAAATAAAACCATAGGGCCATCGGAACAATGAGTCTTTGGCAATGAATTTCAGCTTCAATTGCAGAATGCTGCGTGTGAGAATGCCCAGCGGAAAATCCCAGTTGGAAGTATGGGGAATGACCACAAAAATGACACGTCGAGGGAAATGGCTGATTTGCCCTGTGAGTTTGAATCCCCACCATCTAAAAAGCCATTCACTGATCTTGCGCAACATGGTGCTAATTTAACCTTTTAAACCCATTGGGTAAAATTGTGTTAATGTTTTAATAAAAAAAAGCCTTGGCCCACAGTCCCTTTAAACTTCCCCTATCTTTGTCGTCTATTATGTATATTCAATTGAAAAACATGAAGTTTTCCATATTAATCCTCGTTGTTGCAGGTATTTTATCTACCCAAATGCTAACTGCTCAGGATACCATCAAAATCAAATACGAAGAAACTTTTTACATGACGCCATCGGCCGACATGCCACCTCAAATGGCTTCTCAGATGCCCAAAAGCCGAAAACACAGAAAAATATTACTGGCTACGGAGGAAAAAGCACTTTACATCGTTAACAAAGAAGATGTAGTTCCCGATGAAGAAGATGGCAGCCACAGAGGCAGGTGGGCCATGAAGCGCCAGGGAGTTGATCCCATAGTTTTTCTCGATTTCGATGCAGAACAAAAAACAACTTTTACCGATCTTTTTGGTAAAGAATTTTTGATCGAAGAAGGGCTGCCATCTACCAAATGGAAGCTGCATTCCGGTGAACAGAGAGATATTCTGGGGTATACCTGCATTAAAGCTACGCAACAAAAAGACAGCATTACCATTACGGCATGGTTTACCCCTAAACTTGCAGTGCCGGTGGGTCCTGATGGTTACCATGGATTGCCGGGTGCCATCCTGGCTGTTTCTGAGGGTGATGACAAAGTGATACTGGCTACCGCCGTTGTAAGCCCATTTACCGGTCCATCGCCGATAGAGAAACCCACAAAAGGAGAAAAAACGAGTCGTGAAAAATTTGATCAGATCAGAAAAGAAAAAATGGAGGAAATGCGTCAAATGAATGGAGGTCAGGGACAGAGAGTATTCATTCGTGGTTAATTAATTCAGTCTTAATTTTATGAAAACAATCAAAGCCCTTTTACTTACTTCTTTTATTTTAATTTCATTTGCAGCCTCAGGACAGGTTAAAAAATTTACTGTCAAAGGTACCATTCAGGACAATGAGAAAAACCCCCTGATTGGGGCAAGTGTGGTATTGCTCAACCCTGCAGACAGCGTTTTGGTATCGTTTGGTACCACCGACGAAAACGGACTTTTTGAAATCAAAAATGTAAAACCGGATAGCCTTAAAATTCAGATTACCTATCTGGGTTATGGCACCATAGAGAAAATTATTTATGTAGGTGGTGAAAACCCTATTGTAGATCAGGGTAACATCACGTTGTACTCTGCTGATAATTTGCTAGACGAAGTGGTGGTCAAAAGTGAGTACATACCCATCGCCATCAAAAAAGATACCATCGAATACAATGCCGATGCCTACAGGGTGCGCCCGAATGCAACGGTAGAAGAATTGTTGAAAAAACTGCCGGGTATTGAAGTAGATGCCAGTGGTGTGATCACTGCGCAGGGGGAAGAAATCAAAAAAGTAATGGTAGACGGTAAAAAATTCTTTGGTGATGATCCCAAGATGGCTACCCAAAACCTACCGGCTGATGCGGTCAAAAAAGTACAGGTCTTTGATAAAAAATCAGAAAAAGCTGAGTTCACCGGCGTAAGTGATGGTGAATCGGAAAAGGTGCTCAACCTCGAACTTAAGGCAGATAAAAAGATTGGTACCTTTGGTGAGGTTATGGCGGGATATGGCGATAAAGACCGGTTTGACACAAAGCTATCTTTCAACAAGTTTAATAGCAAGTACCAGTTTTCTACCCTGGCCAATTTCAACAACCTGAGCAACCAGGGCTTTAGCTTTGCAGACTACAATACCTTAATGGGGGGCAGTGCCTTTAGCGGGGGACGTGGAGGCGGTGGTGGTTTCAACAGCGGGGTTGTCAATTTTGGCAACAACAATACAGGCCAAATCAAAAGTGCTACCGCAGGCATGAATTTTTACTATGAATTCTCACCCAAATTCAATGTCACTGCCAGTTATTTTTTAAGTTACTCCGATCAAAGTTTAATCAAACACAGCTTCAAAGAAAATTTCCAGATCGAAAACTCTTTTTCAACTGACGAAAACACGACATCCAACACCAACCGGACCGGACACACTGTAAACCTCAACATGCAGATTAAGCCAGACAGTTTCCACCGCATTGATTTGGAAAGTTCTGCCAGATTTAATACCTCAGATGCCAGCACCATGGGCACTACTCTGGCCAGCCTGCTCAGTGGAGTACCTACCAGCTATGTTGATCAAAGCGATAACACCAATACAAATCTTAACGACCTGTCTCTAAGAGGCGTCTTTACGAAAAGATTGAGAAAGCCAGGCAGGATATTTTCGCTTGAAGCCAGCTATGGCACTACCGATAATGAATCTGATTATGACGTAGAGCGCCAAAAAATCTTCTATACACAGGCTCGCTTTGATTCGTTGCTTCAAAACCAGATCAGCCTGAGCAACAACAACAACTATCGAATTTACACCGAATATAAAGAACCCCTGGGTAAGAAAAATTATTTAGGAGTTGGATATTCTAAAAGAAATTATAAATCGTTCCAGAACAAGGATTTTTACAACATCGATTTCCTGAATCCTGACAATAAAACTTTGGACGAGCTGTTGAGCTCTTTGTCTGACAATAGTGTCGGCTACGACAGGGCATCTTTGCTTTATACCAAAGATCATGAAAAGTACAGCATCAATGTAGACCTTGTATACCAGCGCAGTTTGATCAAGGGAACGAGTGATAATCCTGGCAGCGTTGACATAGAAAAATCTTACAATTATTTCCTGCCATCCGCTACGATCAACTGGATAGATAAAAACCTGAGATTGCGATACAATACAAGCATCAACGAACCTTCGGTAACCCAACTCCAGCCTATTGTAGACAACTCCAATCCCTTGCAGCTGAGTGTAGGTAACCCTGACCTCAGGCCGGAGTATGCGCACAGTGTAAACCTAAGGTACAGCTTTTTCGATAACTTCAATTTCCGCAACCTGTTTACATTTATCAATGTACGATATACCAAAGATAAAATAGTAAACGCGCAGACGATCAACCAGGACCTGGTGCGCACCACTGTGCCCATCAACACCGATAATCAAAAAAATGCCAGCCTCAACTTTTCCTTTTCTTCTCCCATCAGAAAACTGAAGTTGAAATCGAGGTTGTTTGGAAGTGGATCTGTAACACAATCCATCAATTTCATTAACGGCATCCAAAACGATGTAGTGAGTTTGTCACCCCGCGTTGGTCTGGAATTGGAAAACATCAACAACAAAGTGATTTCTTTGCTGGTGGCTTACGAAAATTCATACAACGAAAACAAGTACTCCATCAATACCACTCAAAATGCCAGCTATGTTGTACACAACCTGAGGTCAACACTTTTGGTCAATTTTGGCAAGGCATGGACCCTTGACAGTGACATCAACCACAACATCTACACAGGCCAGGCATTCGATGAGACTGTCAACCTGACCATGTTTAATGCAGCATTTTCGAAAAGGCTTTTCAACGACAGGCTGACTGCCAAGTTGAGGGTAGCAGATATTTTCAATGTTGGCCAGGGCATCAGCCGAAATGTAGGCGATACCTATGTAGAAGAGTTGACCACCAACGGTATTGGAAGATTTTTTCTGTTTAGTCTAAGTTATCGATTGTCGGGCTTTGCACCTGCACAAATCAACATGCAGGGCCCGCCACGAATGATGATGATGCGCTAATTAAAATTGGTAACACATTTTTAACAATAAAAATCCATCTAGCTAATAGATTGAATATCTTATAATTACAAGAGTATTTCTCTCAAAAACCAAATATTATTTGCCGTTTTTTTTGAAAAAGACTTGATTTTTATAAAAACTTGAATCTATCTTTGCAACACGAGTGAAGCGTTAATACCATTCTTTTGGTTTGTTATTTCGCGATACTTTATACAGATGAGGGGAGAGAACAGGCTCTTTGATCCTCAGGCAACCTCCAAAGTGAAAGGTGCCAATTCCTGCCCAATATTGGGAAATATAAAAGATCAATTAAAAGAAATGAACAAACAAATTTTACCATCCAACACTACCTGGCGAACTTCCATTGACAGCATTAGCTGTTGTTGCTGTTGTTGTTTCTGTTAACAGCAGCGATCGCCTTATTCATCTATTTTTGAGACTTCGATGAGGCTCCTGCTACACGGGACAAGCCTTTCTTTTCTTTTTTTTAAATCAAATTATTACAAAACTTTTTATCATGAGCATTCAAAACTACCGCTACGAGACGCTGCAGTTGCATGCAGGACACAGCCCGGATACTGCCACCAATGCGCGGGCAGTGCCGATTTATCAAACGAGTTCATACGTTTTTAACAATGCAGAACACGGAGCCAATCTTTTCGCACTGAAAGAATTTGGTAATATCTACACAAGGATTATGAACCCGACCACAGATGTACTGGAAAAACGAATTGCGGCGCTGGAAGGTGGGGTGGCTGCGTTGGCAGTGTCATCGGGTCAGGCAGCCCAGTTCATAGCGTTGAACAACATTCTGCAGGCGGGTGACAATTTTGTAAGTACATCGTTTTTGTATGGAGGCACCTACAACCAATTTAAAGTTGCTTTTAAAAGATTGGGCATTGAGGTCAGATTTGCTGATGGCGATGAGCCTTCAGCTTTTGAAGCTGCCATCGACCAAAATACCAAGGCCATCTATGTTGAGACCATTGGCAACCCACGTTTCAATATTCCCGATTTTGAGCAGTTGGCTGCCATGGCCAAAAAGCACGACCTGCCACTGATTGTAGATAATACCTTTGGTGCAGCAGGCTATTTGTTCAGACCGCTGGATCACGGAGCCCATGTGGTAGTGGCTTCTGCTACCAAATGGATTGGAGGCCATGGTACCTCCATCGGTGGGGTGATTGTAGATGGAGGCAATTACAATTGGGGCAATGGCAAATTCACTCAATTCAGCAGCCCGTCGGAGGGATACCACGGTCTCGTTTTTTCGGATGTATTTGGAATCAATAACCCCCTGGGTCTGCCCAACATCGCCTTTGCCATTCGGGCCAGGGTAGAAGGACTGCGTGACTTCGGTCCGGCACTTAGCCCCTTCAATTCCTTTTTGTTGCTGCAGGGATTGGAAACTTTGTCTTTGAGGGTGCAACGTACTGTTGAAAACGCATTGCAATTGGCGCAATGGCTGGAAGCCCATCCACAGGTCGAGTCTGTTTCGTATCCGGGATTAGCATCAAGCCCCTACCATACGTTAGCAAGAAAATACCTTAAAAAGGGTTATGGCGGGGTGCTTACTTTTAATGTAAAAGGAGGCAGCGAAGAAGCCAAAAAACTGGTGGACCATCTTACTCTTATCAGCCACCTTGCCAATGTAGGTGATGCCAAAAGCCTCATCATCCAGCCTTCTCTTACTACCCATCAACAGTTGACGGCAGAGGAACAATTGGCTGCTGGTGTTACACCCAATCAACTCAGACTTTCGGTTGGCATCGAACATGTAGATGACATCATCAACGATTTAAAAAATGGTTTTTCAGCCATCAAATCATAAAAAGTATGACAACGGTTAAATATTTAAGATTTCAGGAGAATTATGTTTTGGAGTCCGGCCACCCAGTGGTCGGACTTACCCTTGCTTACCAAACTTTTGGTAAGCTCAATAGTGAAAAGGACAATGTCATCTGGGTAGTACATGCCCTCACTGCCAACTCCAATCCGTTGGAATGGTGGCCTGGTGTAGTAGGACCCGGCCTGGCCATCGACACAGAACAGTATTTTGTTGTGTGTGTCAACAATCCCGGCTCTCCCTATGGATCGACCCATCCACTGACAGATCAGGTGGATACCGGGACTCCTTATTTCCGAAAATTTCCGTTGTTTACAACCCGTGACATAGCCGGCTGTTTTGATAAATTGGCACTATACCTGGGTCTTGAAAAAATAACTTTGCTGGCTGGTGCGTCATTGGGTGGTCAAATTGCTATGGAATGGGCCATATTGAATCCGTGCTTATTTGAAAATCTGGTTTTGATAGCCACCAA
>CALMWS010000271.1 GCA_937870795.1 uncultured Bacteroidota bacterium
CAAAGGTTTTTTTAAGCCAATCTATGCGTTGTTCCAATGAAAACAGGGTTTGTTTTTGGTTGTTGATGCCCACAGCCACTACTATTTTATCAAAAAGGGGCAGTGCACGCTCAACCAAATCTGCGTGGCCAATGGTGATGGGATCAAATGATCCTGGAAATACAGCAAGTTTCATGGTACAATTTTACGATAAAAAAGCATAATAAAAAAAAGGTGCGACCTTTTCCATTTGCCGCACCTCATTAATATTAATTAGATCTATTCAATAACTATCACCCGTGTACACTCGTTGCTAAGGCCGTAATGAATACAAACGTGATAAACACCGGCAGCCAACCCTTCAATCGGAAGTTCATATTGGGTGGTATTGTCGATCATGGCGCTAAAGTGCTGTATGCCCTTCATGTCGGTCACAACAACTTCTACCCTATCGTAAATCGAAGGCACGTTCATTTTTACCACTGCCTTTTCTTTGGCTGGATTAGGCCTTACCTCCAAGTTTACTTTTTCCTCTTTGTGTACATACACAGACACCTGAGGACTAAAATTGACAGTACCGTCAAAATCGTATTGTGCCAAACGATAGGTGTAGGTGCCTGCTCTGGCCAAATCAAAATCTTCCCACTTGTATTGCTGCAAGGTCGCTGAATTACCGTGGGCAAGTACTTTACCTTGAGCTTCATAGTCACCTTCGGTTTCATTGTATCTTTCAATTATAAAATGAGATGCGTTGATCTCCGTTGCTGTTTTCCAGCTAATCAGGTTGCGATCCCCCTTCCATTCTGCATGAAGATCTGCATACCTCACCGGCAATGCTCCAATGGCCAAACCTGCGTCGATGTTTACATAATTTTCACCTGGCACCATGGTAAAAAAGGAGGTAGTGTTGAGTCCATGGCTGTGGTCCACATCACTGTCTGTATCCTCATCACCCAGGTTGGCCATTGTATAACTGTAACCAGTCGGAGGTGTGAATTTTAAATAATATTTTTCTTTACCCAAATATTCTATTTTATAAATCCCCTCACTGTTGGTTGTCGATTCTCCAATTTTGAGGTCGTTGGCATCAAAGGCTTCAACCAAAACATTGGCTACTCTGGGTTCTCCGGCTTCCTGCCTGCCATTGAAGTTGCTGTCTTCCCAAACCAGATTGCCGGCAGTGGCCATTGGATAAAAACCGGCTCCAATGTTTTCAATGATCTGACCGGATGATACAGTAAACGATCTCGTAGTGGAAGGTCCAAAAGTATTGGTAAGGTCAGAATCGTTCTTTTGTTCGTTGGGAGCATTGAGTGGTAATTCACCAAAGATGTTTGCCCTGGCTTGTACGAGGCCAAGCGGTGGCATGATGATTCTGATGTAGTAAGTACCCGGAGGTGCACAAAAGCTAAAGTAGCCATCGTCAGAGGGAGTGTTGGGCTTGTGACCTGTATGGGTATAATCAAACAAAGACCAATTGTTGTTGATGTTTCTCCACAATTCTACCTTAAGTCCATTGATGCCATTTTCATAACTATCCCATATGTCATCTTTATCAACATCGTACCACACCAGACTGCCAATTCTGGCGCATGCGGCTAAACCTGCATCCATGTTGGTAATGTTGGTGCTACCTGGAACCGCAAATATGGCTGTAGTGCCTGCCCCCAATTCACCTGTGACATCGCTGTCTGTGTTGTCGTTGTTGCCCGTGTTGGCCAAAATAAATTGGTAGTCAGCGGGCGCAGAAAACTTGAGGTAATAATTGCCCGGTGTTACATTACTGAACAAATACAAGCCACTGGCATTGGTAAATGTGCTGGCTACCATAGATCCTGAAGGTGATAACAACATAACATTTACACCCATCACACCGGGTTCATTGCCATCCTGCAGGTTGTTGCCATTGAGGTCGTTCCAAACAAAATCTCCAATGCTCGATGGACTGAAATGACCTGCATCAATTGTGTAATTGCTTTGACCTGCTGCCAGACTGAAACATGCTGTAAATCCATTTGCATTGACATCACTGTCGAGATCATCATTGTTACCCTGATTTTGCAAAGTATAAATGGCATTCAATGGCAGGGTAGTAGGTACGAAGTATACAAGGTAGTTGCCCGCCGGAAGGTCAGTAAATTCATAGGCTCCGGAAGCATTGGTGTTGGTAAATTTGATAAGGCTTTGGTTGCAGTTGCGCAACTCTACCCTTACTCCCTGCGTATAGTTTTCACCGGCATCATAGATACCATCCGCATCAAAGTCGTTCCAAACGATGCCGCCAATGGCGCCGTTTACCACTGTTATAATCGCGTCATCTATATCATCTTCTCCTGCTGCATCGTTGCCGGGATTTTCATCAGCTGTGCTGTCAAAATCTTTATTGCCTGTATTCAAACTATCACGTGAAATTGAAATTTCAGCTACGTTTCGGTATGCATTTGCTGTATTGCAAGCTACTACATTTAGTTGTAAGGGCACTGTAATACTCTGCCCGTGACTAATGTTGGCAGACGATTGATACCTGAGCAAATTGCCACTCTGTGTCCAACCTGGGTTGATGCCCGCATTGAATGAAAAACCACACGGAAGGTAATCGGTTATCTGAATGTAACTTGCCGCCGTACCTCCCTGATTGGTGACGCGGATATTAAAAGGTACAAGATCACCGACTACATAGTAAGGCTGGGGATTGACCACTGATTTTTCAAGCATCAGGTCAAAAACTTCAAAGCCCGCGGGATCGTGATCGTCTTCATCGGTATTGGTGTTGGGAGGTCCCAATACGAAAATGTCATCATCTTCTGGATCTCCCGGATCAATGGCGAATTCTGCTGCATTGACCATAAAAGTATAAGAATCTGCGTCATCAAATCGGTTGTTGTTGAAAGTATCCTGTACCAAAACGATGTGGGCATAATTGATCCAGTCCCTTCTGCTGTTACCCGGTTTTACGGTAAGTACGATGTTGATGGTTGTCTGCTGATCGGGGTAAAGCCATTGGGAAAGGGTATTGGTAGAATCTGCCATGTTCCAGCCCAACGGTATGTTGAGGCCAGCTGGAAAATCGTAACCTTCCGGTACATAATCTCTGATTTTGATATTTTTACCTACTACGTTGCCCTGGTTGTAGATGGTTATGGCAAAAGTGAGGTTTTGACCATAGGTGTAAGGGGGAGGTGTTACCAGTGTTTTTTTCAAGGCAAGGTCCACCACTTGAACAATTTCCAAATCATGGTTGTCTTCATCCTGGTTGACAGCAGTACCCCACTGATTGAGCACATCGTTGTTGTTGAGGTTGTTGTACTGATAGTCATTTTTTAGATTGCTGTCAAACACACCGTCGATGTCGGCGTTGGAGCCTCCATCTGCGGCAATGGCACTGCTGATCTCAATATAGTTGGTCCAGCCATTGGCAGGATCATTGTAACATGGATTGACACCAAAATATAATTCGTAAGCTGCGTTGGTGGCAGGTGCCAGGGGTGTATTGATCACCCTGCTGATCTTATTGGGTCCGCTGACCGCCCACTGCGGATTGAGGGCAGGTATAAATTCCAGTCCACAGGGTATGGTATCCGTGATGGTCACCTGACTGGCAGCCACATTGCCCTGGTTGTAAACCGTAATCGTGTATTTTACATTTTGGGTGTAACTGTAACTGGGTACAGATGTTTCCCTTTCTTTTTTGATGGCAAGGTCAAAGATGCGGGGAGCGGCTACATCGTGGTCATCCTCGTCTTCATTCGCACCAGGTCCGTTGCCGTTGATTTCATTGTCCCAGGCACTGCCCGGCAAGACCTGATTTTCGTATATAGAATTACTATTAGGTTCGCTGTCTGCCTCGTTGACATTTACATTGTTGCTGTATATATCAAATACGGTAAATACTTCTGTATAATTATTCCAGGCCGCACCATCAAACTGCTCGCTGTCCAATCTCAGTTTTACCGGCACCACGAGGCTATCTCCCGGAGCAAGGCCTTCAAAGCTGTACTTGGGCTTAGGTGCTGTACCAACCCAGCCCAGTGGCAGGTTCAATGCCTGGTCCCAAATGTAACCTTCTGTAATCAACTCCTGAATGGTCACCAATCCTGTGGTCTCATTGCCCTGGTTATAGACGATACAAACAAAATCCAGCACATCTCCGTAGTGCACCTGACCGGTTGTCAGCAGCAATTTTTTAAGCGCTACATCGTAAATGC
>CALMWS010000272.1 GCA_937870795.1 uncultured Bacteroidota bacterium
TCGAAGATTTCTTTTTTGAAGGCGGTTACAAAAACGAAGGCGTGGTTTTCGGCTTGTTTGGCCTTGTCTGTATCGATGAGGGCAAATATGGTGTAGGCGGCGTGGCCAATGCGGTTGTGCTGGTTGAGGGCGTTTTTGGCCAGGGCGGCCGAGGTTTTGAGGATGGACAGGGCTTCATTGGCTCTGCCTGTGCGGAGTAAAACTGCAGCGAGGTTGTTGATGTAATAAAGGTAGTCGTTGTTGACCTCTTTGACAGACAGGTAGCCACAGGCAGCGGCTTTGTTGAAGTCCTGGATCGATGCGTAATAGAGCAAGTACTGGCTGTAAAAGTTGGTAACGATCCTGCGCGAATACAACTTGCCTTCTTTGACAAGTTGTTCGAAGTATTCAAACATGCCACCGAGCATATCGTAAGCACGTTTGTTATGGGCAATAAAGACCATGCGGATCCACGCAAGGAGGCGGTTGTAGCCGTCGAGGTTTTCGTTGTAAAACAATGAGCGCAGCCAGGGAAAAGAATCGGCGTAGTTGGCCCTTTGTTTCTGGCTGTAATCAGAAATAATTTCGTGGGTCGCTTCGTGCAGTTTGTCGTTGACGAGGCGCGAAAATTCGTAGTCGGTGCGGTACCTGGTCAGAAACTGGTGGACCAACTGGTAGTCTTTGTACCGAAGTCGGATCTGGAGGTAATGGCGGTAGGATCTGCCCGTTTCGTAAATTTTGATGAAATTAAAATCTGAGGGCTCGGTTCTGAGGATGCGTTTGATCAGGGCTTTTTCATCGGCCAGCGAGATGCGGTCGGTGAGGATGAGGTGTTCCCACTCCATCAGTTTTTCGAGGTTCTCATCAACATCGAGACTTTGCAAGAGGTCTTCGCACCAGTTTTTGACATAGCTGTATTTGCGCTTATCTACAGCTGCATCAAAACAATCGGTATTTGCCTCCCCCCTGGCAACCGCTACGAGCTGGTCGAGGATGTTTTTTTTCTCAGCATCTTCAAAACGCTGGTGTCCTTCGAGGAAGCTGGCCTCGAGGGGGAGCAGACTTTGGGCAAAGTCGGAAAAGCGGGTAAGTTTGACCTTCACCTTGGCAGCTTACAGGGTGATACCCCCATCCACACTGATGACGGCGCCATTGATGTAAGCCGCATCATCGGAAGCGAGAAAGGCATTGACGGCGGCAATTTCTTCGGGCTTGCCGAGTCGCTGCATGGGTACTTTGGCCTTCATTTTATCGAGAACCTCGGCTGGCATGGCATCCAAAATTTCGGTGTGGATAAAGCCGGGTGCTACTGCGTTGGCGGTCACTCCTTTGCGACCCAGTTCTTTGGCCCAGGTCTGGGTCATGCCGATGACTCCAGCTTTGGCGGCGGCGTAGTTGGTCTGACCAAAGTTGCCAAATAAGCCCACTACAGAGGAAATGCTGATGATTCTGCCATATCCCTTTTCTACCATGTAAGGTGCCACGGCACGGGTGCAATTGTACACACCGGTGAGGTTGATGTTGATGACCTGCTGCCATTGGTCGTCGGTCATTTTGAGAAGGGTGGCATCGCGGGTAATGCCTGCATTGTTGACCAGGATATCGATTTTTCCGTATTTGGCGATGACCTGAAAAGCTGCATCCCTCACAGCATCGGCATTGGAAGTATCCACCGTAAAAAAGGCAGCGGTATGACCGCTTTGGATAAATTCCGCTTCCAAAAGTTTACCTCTCGTTTCGTTGACATCCCAATTGACCACGATGGCTCCCTGGTCGGCGAATTTCTGAAGTGTTGCTTTCCCCAAACCGGATGAACCTCCTGTGACTATGGCAACTTTTCCTTCTAAAGATTTCATACTATTAAAATTTAATGTGGATTATACCTGATTTATGGACAAAAATAGGCAGATCGGTGATTAAAACGTTATAATATTAATTTAAAAAAGAAAATATCTCGCTTTTGTCATAGTTAATATTTTTTATTTATTTAATTGATTTAAAGCATTTTAAATAAATAATAACCATAATTGTCTCATTATTATATTAATTTTTTTGCCATTTTATATGCCAATTGTGTAAGATATTAGCCGTGAAATTATCCAACATGGATTTTGCACAAGCCACATTAACCCTACTGGTCCTGTACATGGCCGTGACGATCTACATTGTATATCGCGGAGCCAGGCAGACCAAAAACATTCAGGACTTTGCCGTGGGCAAGGGCTTCTCTCCCACCCTTGTGGGTTTATCGCTGGCAGCCAGCATTACCAGTGCGGCTACCTTTATCATCAATCCCGGCTTTGTTGCGTTTTTTGGATGGAGTGCATTTCTGGCCATGTCTGTTGTTTTGCCCATCGGCTTATTCATTTCCTTAGTAATACTGAGCAAAAGTTTTCGCAAGTTTGGCACCAGTGTAAAGGCACTTACACTTGCCCAATGGATGGGTACACGGTACCAGAGCAAGGCCATGTCGTATTTTATGGCATTTGTATCATTGCTGCTCATCACCTTTATCGTGTTGATTTGTGTAGGCCTTACCAAGGTCATAGCCAGCTCGCTGCAGGCAGATGAAACGCTGGTGCTTGTGGCCATAGTAGTTTTTGTATTTGGATACACCCTTTTTGGCGGGGCCAATTCGATGGTTTACACCAATACCATTCAGGCCATGCTCATGATCATTGTAGCCATCATCCTTATCAGTTCGGGCAGCTCCCACTTTGAGCAGGGCATCACCGGATTTTGGGACAAGATCAATGCCATCGATCCGCAGCTGAGCAAAAGTTTTAATCCTGCCAGCCCACTTTTCAGGGACTTTTTTGAAGTAGTGATTTGCAACTTTATCGTAGGCATCGCCATCGTGTGCCAGCCCCATATCATTACAAGGTCATTGCTGCTTAAGTCAGATGAAGATGTCAACAAATACCTAACGGTGGCCATTGTGGTGGAGACCCTGTTTTTTGCGGTGTTGTTCGCGGGCTTTTATGCGAGGCTTATGTTTCCCGATTTGACATTGGATGGAAGCCCCATTAAAATGGATGGCATCTTGTCGACCTATGT
>CALMWS010000273.1 GCA_937870795.1 uncultured Bacteroidota bacterium
GAAAGAATCCTCCGAGGCCACCCGAACGCTATGAAAAATTAAAGTACTATCTCTGTTACAAATATAGGGTATTCAAAATTGTTGAAACAAGTTTTTTGAGTTTTTTTTTACCCAAGCTGCAAATTTTCCTTGCATGCGTTTCTTTTTCAATTGATTGTGAAAAATATTTGTTGCGAATAAAAACAAAAAAGCCCCGGAGAAAGAATCCTCCGAGGCCACCCGAACGCTATGAAAAATTAAAGTACTATCTCTGACACAAATATATGTTTATTTATTTCGAAAAGTCAAGTGTTTTTAGATTTTTTTAACATTTAAACGTTATTTCGCCCCTATGAAAGTGTTGTTTAGTCTTCTATTGATTTTGGTTTTTGCCCTAAATGTGGCTAAATCTCAGTCTTTAAGTGAAAACAAGCCAGATTCTACAAGCCTTACTTTGACCAGGGTCAAGGTTCTGCGCTACCACCTAAAGGGTCGCACCGCTACCGGTCAACATACACGCAAGATCAAGGAGCCTTTTGTAGCACTTTCACGGGACTTACTTGCTATTTACCCACTGGGATCCTACATCCAATTGTCGAACTGTGATTGGGAAGGTACCTACCGCGTGCTCGACAAAATGGGAAAAAGGCATACTACTACCGTTGATGTTTACTCAAAAAAGCGCAAACGAGGCATTATCTACTGTGATTGCCGGCTTGTTTCAAAAACCTAACGATCTTTTTTTAATACAATGCCAGCATAGGGTGCAAAGCTTATCTGTTGGTTGTCTACCTGTGCGCCCTGGCTAAATAATGGACGGTAACCTGTAAGTTGTCTCAATGGCAGTTGTTTCTCTTCATTTTCTCCATTGATCAAAATATACAGTTTCTGTTCATTAAGCTCTCTGGTATATGCCAATATGCCCATCGAAATCCACTCTCTTTTAAAATTGTAACTTCCCCTTTGAAGTGCGGGGTTGGCTTTCCGCAAGCGACAAAGTGAAGCGTAGTAATCAAAGGTGGCGTCGTCAAAAATTGGAACCTCTTTGTAGTTACCTCCTCTTTCATCAAAAGGAGTCTCTGCTTCCATCGCAACATCCTTCCACCACAATGGCTTTCGGTTGTCAGGATCATCTGCTCCCCACATGCCCATCTCATCTCCATTCCATATATGAGGTGCCCCTTTGAAAGTAAATTGGTGTAAAAGCAATGCCCTCATTTTGGCCCTTGCCAGATCATCAGGTCTGCCGGTTTTGTAAAACGGATTTTCAGCAGGCTTGCTGTGAAACTTATATTTATTGGTGTTAAACATGGCCGACAATGCCCGCTCTGCATCGTGTGAAGAAACCAGGTTCATCATTGCATCCTGGGTTGATGGCCTGTATTTGTTATACAAACTGTCAAGTGCATCATACAAGGCCTCCAGGCTGATTTTGTCGTCTCCTTGGTTGAGATATGCCCTCACAGGCTTGTACCACTGATAATGCATCACTGCATCAAACACATCTCCTTTTACCCAAGGCTCTGCATCCATCAATTCATCAGGCCACTGTGTCCACCAGTTTTCTCCAACCAGGTAAAAGGATTCGTTCACTGATCTTACGTATTTTCGCATGTCCCTCCAGAATCCAAGGGGTACGTGTTCGGCAACATCCAAACGCATGCCATCAATGCCGTCATCAGGGTTGCCGTCGTTGTTGGGATCCATCCATCGTTTGCATACGGCAAAAATATGGGCCTTTACTTCTTCAGGCATATTACCTTCAAAAGCATGGCCAAATTTTTTCTCACTTTCTCTTATTTTTTTTAGTTCAGGCAAACTCTTTATACCCAACCAGCCATCATAGTTCCATTCATTTTCAGGTGTCGCAGCATTATCAAATGTTTTGATTTCATACCAACCGGCAAACCGGGATGAAGCTCCATTTTTTATAATGTCCTGAAATGCCCAAAACTGTGTGCCCGTATGGTTCCATGAAAAATCAAGCACTACTTTGATCCCGGCTTTATGAAATTGAGAAATTAACTCCACAAATTTTTTATCTGCAGATGTCCAAACCCAGCTTTCCGGCTTGGATGGGTCTTCTTTTTTCATCAATGCAAGATCACCATCCCGATCATCTCCAAACGTAACATCGATGTGATGATAATTTCTGGCGTCGTATTTATGTAAACTTGGGGCATCATTCAAAGGATTAAAGTAAACAGCATTGATACCTAAATCCTGAAGATAATTCACTTTTTGCATGACACCTTCTAAATCTCCTCCATACCGTCGCATCTGAATGGTGCGGTAAAAATCCAGCCCTGTTTCTTTAGCCCACGATTCCTGTACATACCAATTGTGCCCCCAAGGCGTTATCTGCCAGCTGGCAGGTCTTTCATCGATCAGAGCCCCTCTGTTGGTCTCCATTGTTGGGTCATTGTTGGGGTTGCCGTTTCTGAATCTCTCTACAAATATCTGGTACCAGATTGCGGAGGCTGCCCATTCCGGTGCTTCGTCAAATTTTGCCATGGATCCAGTAGACTTGGTTTGAGGCTTGCAGGAGACCAAAATTATTGTGGCAACTGCTACCAGTGTTATTATTTTATACATGGATTTTGCTTTCTTCTTTTATCATCGTTTGAATCATGCGTTTTTACTAAGCTCTGTGGCTCGCGCCAATGCTGCGTTGACCCCGCTTATAAAACCATCTTTCGTTTTTTGCTTTTCAAACTCTTTGAACGCTGCTTCTGTAGTACCCCCCTTCGACATCACCCTGGCAATCCACTCTTCACAACTGTAATCATTTTGATTAAATAGCTCAACAGCACCTTTGAAAGTCTGATAGGCCAAAAGTTCTGCTTCTGCCTGGTTAAAGCCCATTTGCTGGGCAGCTTCAATCAACGATTGCATGAAATAAAAAACATACGCAGGACCACTTCCTGAAACGGCTGTAGCGGCATCAATTTTTTCCTCTTGTTCCACATATATGGCCTTGCCGGTGGCGTTGATCAGATTTTGTACCATGACCAATTCTATCCTGCTCACCTCAGTAGTTGAAGTAAACACAGTCAT
>CALMWS010000274.1 GCA_937870795.1 uncultured Bacteroidota bacterium
TTGAAGTAGCCTCGGATCGCTTGTTGGCTTTGATGAAGAAAGGAGTGTCTGTAGCCCAGGTGACGCAGGTAGCATCTGCATTTACCAAGGCCGGTATTATGGTTCATGCATATCTGATGTATGGTTTTCCTACTCAGACAGACCAGGAAACCATCGACAGTATGGAGGTAGTAAGACAGCTCTTTAAGGAAGGAGTGCTGTTGTCTGCATTTTGGCACCGTTTTGCAATGACAGCGCACAGTCCGGTTGGCTTGGATCCGGATGCTTACAAAGTAAAGATTACTGGTCCTGCATTTAAAGGATTTGCTGAAAACGAATGGTATTTTGAAGACACCACCGGAGGGGAGCACGAAAAATTTTCTGAGGGACTAAGGGTTTCATTGTACAACTACATGAACAAAGCAGGACTTGAATTACCACTTCAACATTGGTTTGATTTTAAGGTTCCAAAGACAACACATTCACCCAAATTGATTAGGCAATATCTCAAGAAATCAGATTACAAAATCAGGTCTAATGCCAGGGTTTATTTTCTGACAGATTATATATCCATTTTGTCAGAAGATGAGGGTTATGCACACGTGCAATTTTTTCATAACAATCAAAGTTATGAAATGGAATTATTTGAATGGGAGGCGAGATGGTTAAAAAAACAAATGAAAGATTTAAATGCCAGAACGTCGCGCGGGTTGGAATGGGTTCATTTTGTATCCTCGTATATGAATGAAGGCAAAGAAAGCGCAGAGGAAGAAGCTTTGTTGGATCTGGTGGATACGCTGAAAGAAGGTGGACTAATTGTTATTTAAAGCACCTCTGAAAGTTTATCCATAAAATCACGAATGTATTCATCCTTCAATTTCGATTTGTACTGCATGATGTAACGCGGATGTTCGAGGGCTACCACTTTCTTAAAATAGTGTTCAATAGCATTGAGTTTCGACAAAAAGGTGAAATTTTTGCCGGTGCCCAGACAATAGACTACCTCTCTATTGAAGTTCATCTTTGTCAGGAAAGTTAGGTGATGCTTAATCAAAGGCAAAGCGGCCTGTTCCAAATTTTTGTCATCATAGTAGTTATAATTTACCTTGCCTTTGATGAAGCCAAGCGGGCACACAGAATGTATTAGAAAATTTTGGTAAAAAGTGGCAGCACCCCCCATGGCGTCAATCCACTCGTATACAAAAACCGAAGAGGGTTCATGGGTCTTAAGATCACCCAATTCTAGTCCACATTTTTCTTTGAGACGTTTGGTGTCTGTAAAAGGAATGCCGGTAGACCCTCCACCCAGTCTGCCCGGATTGATGCCCAATATTAAAGTTCGGGGTCGAGTATCGCTATAGTATTTTTGATAAAACAGGCGAGTAATTTCGCGCACTTCCTTGCTGGCTTTCATTGGATTGAGCACATCTATTCCCGGAGGCAAAGGATCTGCAAAATCCAGTTGATCCAGGTATTTATAAAATTCATCCGCAATTAGATTAAGCATATTCCAATAAATGAAGTTTTAGTCCTATGGTTTACATTTCAAATTAAAAAAAAAGCAGGAAACAAACTTCCTGCTTTTCGAAGAAAAAACATATACGTCTTAGATTATTCTGTCATAATGAGTTTACGTGTATCGGTATAACTTCCTTGCGTAGTTTGTACCATATAAACTCCGGTTGCAAGACCTGATATCCTCAGCTTTCTGGAAAGGCCAAATCTGCTTTCAGATTTAAGGTGGTGGATTTGCACCAGTCTGCCCTCTGCGTCGAAGATAGAAATCATGGCATCTTCTTCTCCTTTGAGATCCAAAGAAAGCGTACTATAATCCCTTGCAGGGTTTGGATACAAACCAATTACATTGTGCTTGACTTCAAGCCTTACAGCTACCGTCTTGCTGAGGGTGTTGTGTCCATCCAGATCCCATTGTTGAATTCTGTAATAATAAACCCCACCCTTTTCAACGTCGGCATCTGTAGCATTGTAAGTGCTAACATTGGTAGCAAGACCCGCTGCCTTTACTTCTGCAATGTTGGTAAACTCATCTTCACTTTCATGTCTTCGCTGAACAATGAATTTATCGGTATTTACCTCACTGGCAGTAGACCAGAAGATTACATTGTGATCGCCTTTGTTTTCAGCTTTCACCTCGAGCCATCTGACAGGGAGGGCACCGAAAGCAAGTCCTGCGTCGATGTTTACATAGTTAACCCCAGGGCTCATGGCAAAGGTTCTGGTCGTATTCAAACCATTGGAATGGTCCACATCGCTGTTGATGGCGTCATCCTGCAAATTAGGAGCAGTATATCCGTATCCAGCTGGTGGATTGAATTTGAGGTAGTAAGATGATTTACCCAGGTATTCAATTTTATAAACACCATTTTGATCTGTGTAGTCTTCACCCACTTTTTGATTTTGGGAATCAAAAGCTTCTACCAGTACATTGGCTACCCTTGGTTCTTCAGCTTGTTGCAATCCATCGCTGTTGTCATCTATCCACACCAGGTTACCGGCAGTAGCCATAGGATAAAATCCTGCCCCAATATCGGTTTTTGACTGACCGGAAAGTACAGTAAAGTTGGATGTAGTTGATTTGCCGTTGGCATTGGTTAGATCACTATCGATGTTGTCATCATTGCCTATATTGGCTCTTGCCTGAACAAGTCCGATAGGAGGCATTACTACTTCGATATAGTAGGTTCCCGGAGGCGCACAGAATTTAAAGTATCCATCTGTACTGCCGGTACCAGGTTTATGTCCTGTATATTTGGATTCGTAAATAGACTTAGTACTACCTACTACCCTCCAAAGATTGACTTTCAAACCGTTGATGCCGTTTTCGGACTGATCCAGGATATCATCCTTATCTACATCGTACCAAACTTTTTCTCCAATTTCTACACACTTGTACAAACCTGCATTCCATGAAAGGTCAACCTGGCCTGCGTTGAAGGTAATCAGGCCCGTTGTTCCGGGTCCGAAAGCGCCGTCAACATCGCTATCTACATTGTTGTTGCTGCCCACATTGGGGAAGGTAAAGCCATACGATGGATCAGGAGTGAAGGTAAAGTAATACGTACCTGCCAAAATGTTGTTGAAGACAAAGTGGCCGGTATTATCGGTAAAGGTAGTTGCAATCAAATTGCCACTTGGGTCAAACAATTGTACCTGTACATTGGGCACACCAGGTTCATTGGTCTGGTAAATACCATCACCATTGAGGTCTTCCCATACCAGGCTGCCTATTGACTGAACAAAGTCTAGATAGGTGATGGTAGCAGTTGCCATATCACTAAGTCCTGTCTGTGTTTCTGTAAGTCTGTAAGGAAGCGGTGTAGGATCGCCGGTATATCCAACATTGGGTGTAAATGTCAACACACCGGTAGCAGGATTGTACGTGTAAACGCCCTGACCCGGTATGGTTACCGTATTGGGGGTCACTGTTGGCAAACCTGTAGCCGGATTGATCAATACAACAGAAGTGTTGGCAGTGGTAGCTTGTGAGCCATCAGACAAATCATCATTGGCCAGGATGTTCAACGAAACAGCCACTCCGGTTGAATTATCCAATGAACTGTCGTCGTTGGCAACAGGAGGAATTTCATTGTACGTCACTGTCACTTTGGCGTTGTCTTTCAAACCTGTCAATACCTCAGTCAATGTATATGAAATTGGTGTAGGATCTGTAGTAAAGCCTACATTTGGATCAAAGGTCAAAACTCCGGTAGCAGGATTGTATGTATATACACCCTGACCAGGAATGGTTACCACATTTGGTGTTGCAGTGGCCAGACCTGTAGCAGGATCTATCAAGGTCACGGTAGTGTTTGTGGTGGTTGCCTGACTACCATCCGACAGTTGATCATTGGTAAGCAAGTTTACAGTTGCATTGGTACCTACTGCATTGCCCAGCGAACTGTCATCATTTGCAACCGGTGGTTGTTCAGCATAGGTCATGGTAACTACCGCAGGATCTGTCAGGCCTGTCAACACTTCTGTAAGAAGGTAACTGATTGATGTTGGATCTGTTGTGAATCCCGGATTTGGATCAAAGGTCAATACACCGTTAGCAGGATTGTAAGTATATACGCCCTGGCCAGCTATGGTCACTACATTTGGTGTTAACGTAGCTAAACCTGTAGCAGGATCTATCAAGGTTACTGTGGTATTGCTCAAGGTTGCCTGAGAACCATCTGATAAATCGTCATTGGTCAATAGGTTTACAGTAGCGTTGTTGCCTGGTACATTGCCCAAACTTTGATCATCGTTGGCAACAGGAGGAATTTCATTGTAAGTAATCGCAACATTCGCCTGATCACTCAAACCCGTCAATGTCTCTGTAAGGATATAATTGATAGGTGCAGGATCTGTAGTAAAGCCAGGATTTGGATCAAAGGTTAACACACCTGTTGCCGGATTGTAGGTATATACACCCTGGCCGGCAATCGTAACAACATTTGGTGTAGCCGTTGGTAAGCCGGTTGCAGGGTCAATCAAGGTCACAGATGTATTTCCAACTGTGGCCTGTGTACCATCGGCTACGGCATCATTGGTCAATAAGTTTAACGTTGCATTATTGCCTGGAACGTTGCCTGTGCTTTGGTCGTCATTGGCCACCGGAGGAATTTCATTGTAGGTTATGGTAACAAGTGCCTGATCGCTTAGACCTGTCAACGTCTCTGTTAGTATGTAATTGATAGGTGTAGGATCTGTTGTAAAGCCAGGATTTGGATCAAAGGTCAATACACCGGTTGCAGGATTGTAAGTATAAACTCCCTGGCCAGCTATGGTCACAACATTTGGTGTAAACGTTGCAAAACCTGTAGCAGGGTCAATCAATTCTATGGTAGCATTGATAGGAGTGGCCTGACTTCCATCTGACAACATATCGTTGGCAAGAATGTTGAGGCTGGCATTGGTACCTACTACATTTCCGAAAGAGTTGTCATCGTTTGCAATCGGAGGCATTTCATCGTAATTGATGGTCACCAGTGCTTCATCGGTCAAACCTGTTTGTATTTCTGTCAGTATGTAGTTGATCGGTGTAGGATCAGATGTGAAACCTGGTGCCGGATCAAAAGTTAAAACACCAGTTGCAGGATTGTAAGTGTAAATACCTACTCCGGGTATATTGATAACATTTGGCGTCAATGTTGGCATGCCGGTAGAAGGGTCGATTAAAACAACGCCGGTATTGGCTACGGTTGCAGGACTGCCATCTGACAACTGATCATTGGTCAGAATGTTTAAGTCCACATTGTTGCCAATTGTATTACCGCTACTTGTATCGTCATTGGCAATTGGTGGCACCTCATCATATGTAATGGTCACCGTTGCCTGATCGGTCAAGCCAGTCATAACTTCTGTCAGTATATAATCAATCGGATCCGGATCGGTTGTAAAGCCATCAACAGGATCAAAGGTCAGGTCTCCTGTAGCAGGGTTGTAGGTATAGGTACCCTGACCCGGGATTGTCACTTGATTGGGCGTAACAGTTGGCATACCGGTAACAGGATCAATCAACACCACGGTAGTATTGGATGTTGTTGCTGGGCTGCCATCTGAAACGTCATCGTTGCTAAGTATATTAACAATGGCATTGGTGCCGGGAACATTTCCGTTGCTGAAATCATCCACAGCAAATGGTGGCATTTCAATATAGGTTATGGTTACGGTTGCATTGTCTGATAAGCCTGTCTGATTTTCAGTAAGAGTATAATCAATCGGACTAGGATCCGTGGTGAAGCCATCAAACGGATCGAAGGTCAGATCGCCTGTAGCAGGATTATAAGTATAGACACCTTGTCCCGGAATGGCAACTACATTTGGTGTAACCGTTGGCATACCCGTAGCAGGATCAATCAATACAATTGAAGTATTGGTGGTAGTAGCCTGACTTCCATCCGACAATTGGTCGTTGGTAAGCAGGTTTACGGTTGCATTGGTACCTACTGTATTGCCCAGTGAGTTGTCGTCATTGGCAACCGGTGGCTCTTCAATATAAGTCATTGTCACTACAGCATCGTCTGTCAATCCTGTCAATGTTTCAGTAAGGATATAACTGATTGGAGTAGGATCCGTGGTAAAACCATCAAACGGATCAAAGGTCAAATCTCCTGTGGAAGGGTTGTAGGTGTATACACCTTGTCCCGAAATGGTAACTACATTTGGTGTAACGGTTGGCATACCGGTAGCAGGGTCAATCAATTCAACAGACGTATTGGTAGTAGTAGCCTGGCTGCCATCTGCCAATTGATCGTTGACAAGTAAGTTTACGGTTGCATTGCTACCCACTGTATTGCCCAATGAACTGTCATCGTTGGCAATCGGAGGTACCTGATAGTAGTCGATGGTCACAATGGCAGGATCCGTCAAACCTGTCAATGTTTCCATGAGTACATAAGGAATTGGAGTCGGATCAGAAGTAAAGCCATTATCAGGATCAAAAGTAAGATCACCTGTGGCTGGATTGTAAGTATAAACACCTTGACCCGCAACTGTTACTACATTTGGCGTAATCGTTGGCATACCGGTAGCAGGATCAATCAATACAACTGAGGTATTGGTTGTGGTAGCCTGGCTGCCATCCGATAATTGATCGTTGGTAAGCAAATTAAGAGTCACATTGGTACCCACTGTATTGCCAAGAGAGCTATCGTCAATGGCAACCGGTGGTTGTTCAATATAGGTGATTGTCACTACAGCGTTGTCTGTCAATCCTGTCAATATTTCCGTAAGGATATAACTGATAGGTGTAGGATCTGTAGTAAAGCCATCAAACGGATCAAACGTCAAATCTCCTGTGGCAGGGTTAAAGGTATAGACACCTTGTCCAGGAATGGTAACTACATTTGGTGTAACCGTTGGTATACCAGTAGCAGGATCAATCAGTACAACAGAGGTATTGCTTGTAGTTGCTTGAGTACCATCCGATAATTGATCATTGGTAAGCAGATTTACAATTGCATTCATACCCACTGTATTTCCCGAAGAGCTGTCGTCATTGGCTACTGGTGGCTCTTCAATATAGGTAATTGTTACTACAGCATCGTCTGTCAATCCTGTCAATGTTTCCGTAAGGATATAACTGATAGGTGTAGGATCGGTGGTAAAGCCATCAAATGGATCAAATGTCAAATCTCCTGTAGCAGGATTAAAGGTATAGACACCTTGTCCTGGAATGGTAACTACATTTGGTGTAACCGTTGGCATACTAGTAGTTGGATCAATCAATACAACAGAGGTGTTGGTTGTAGTAGCCTGACTGCCATCCGACAATTGGTCGTTGGTAAGCAGGTTTACGGTTGCATTGGTGCCTACAGTATTGCCCAGTGAGCTATCGTCATTGGCAACCGGTGGTTGTTCAATATAGGTAATTGTCACTAAAGCAGGATCTGTCAATCCTGTCAATGTTTCTGTAAGGATATAACTGATTGGTGTAGGATCTGTAGTAAAGCCATCAAACGGATCAAAGGTCAAATCTCCTGTAGCAGGGTTATATGTGTATACGCCTTGTCCCGGAATGGTAACTACATTTGGTGTAACCGTTGGCATGCCGGTAGCGGGGTCAATCAATATAACTGAGGTATTGGTGGTAGTAGCCTGGCTTCCGTCCGACAATTGGTCATTGGCAAGCAGGTTTACTGTCGCATTTGTTCCTACCGCATTGCCCAGTGAGCTGTCGTCATTGGCAAATGGAGAAGCTTCGAGGTAAGTAATCAATACATTGGCTGTATCACTTAATCCTGTTGCATTTTCAGTAAGGATGTAATCAATATTATCAGGATCTGAAGTATACCCCGGCACAGGTGTAAAGGTAATTTCACCTGTTGTCGGATTGTATACATAGCTTCCCTGACCAGGGATTGTAACTGTGTAAGGCGTTAGCGTTGGCATGCCTGTAGCGGGATCGATCAAAGTAACTGTTACTGTTGAAGGTAAAGGTGTACTGCCATTGTAAAGATGGTCATTATTGAGGATGTCAACTACTACCGCTGTCCCAGGCATGTTGTCTAAATCAACATCATTCACTGCCACTGGTGGTGGCGGCGGAATAAGTGTTGTTGTAGGATCTGAACCCGCTGGATCAGAAGGTGTGTTGGTTTCGTTAGGCTCAGCAATATTGCCGCTGTCTGAATCATCCATAACAGTGACTCCAAGTGGAGAATCACCCTGCGCCAAGGCCCTGTTTTCAACTTTGCCTTGAATAATATCTGCAAATGTAATAGCATAACTTGCCACATAGGTAGCGGTTTCGCCAACCAGCAGGGTACCTTGTGGGCTACCCATTGAAGAAGACTGGTATACCGGAACCGGTAAAACACCACCACCGGTAAATTGGCCTGATGATTCGTTGATGGATACATTGCTTAAGGTCACCTTACCATTGTTGGTAACATGATAGGTATATGTGATGATATCACCAGGATTAGAGATTGCATTTACTCCCAAATCAAAGGAACTTGATTTGTCGGACCAAAGTGAAGGTTGCTGACTCACTGGTGTACTTTCTTCATCCATCTTTGGATCAGGATCCTCCTCTGTTGTGACGGTTACGTGATTGACCAATGACAATCCAGCATCAACATCGCTCTGAGTGACTATATAATTGATGGAGTATATCCAGGTCTCAGCTACATTGAGCACTCCATCTGTAACAAGTGATTCATTTGGCAAGCCCAAAACGCCTGTACTACCATCCGGCATTACATCTGTGATTACAATGTTATTCAAAGAAACATTTCCCGTATTCACAACCGCAATGGTATAACCAATAACATCCCCTGCTGCAGTAACTGGATTTGGACCACTTGTCTGGGTTTTATTTACAGTAAAAGCTGGGTTTTGTTGTACAGGAGTAGTTTCTTCGTCAGTCTCAGGATCAGGAGTTTCATCGGTGGTTACCGATACATGATTAACAAGAGGACTTCCATTGTCAATATCTGATTGTGAAACCGTGTAGTTTGTTGTATAAGTCCATGACTCCCCTACTTCCAAAACGCCATTGTTTAATGCACTTTCAGAAGGGGCAGACAATACACCAGTGCTGCCATCTGGCATTACATCTGTGATTACAATGTTATTCAAGGATACATTGCCTGTATTTGCTACTACGATCTGGTAACCTATAATTTGGCCGGCTGTTGTAACAGGGTTGGCTCCACTGACCTGCGTTTTGGTAACAGTAAATGCAGGCAATTGACCAATAGGGGTTGTTTCCTCGTCTGTTACAGGATCCGGTGTTTCATCGGTTGTCACAGAAACATGGTTAACCAAAGGAGTACCATTATCAATATCTGCCTGTGTTACTGTATACGAAATGTTATATGACCAGGTTTCACCTACTTCAAGCAAGCCATTTGCTGTCATACTTTCCGTAGCCGTACCTACTGGAGCATTGCTGCCATCAGGCATGATATCTACCACATTGATATTGGTAAGTGTAATATTACCTGTATTGACCACATCAATGGTATAGTCAATAATACTACCTGCAATTGCAACAGGGTTAGGTCCGCCTGTCTGTGTTTTAGTGACAGTAAACATAGGTTGTTGCACCAATACTTCAGTATATGTATCGCTGTCTTCCACCGGTGAATTGTCGGGAGCATAACCTACCACAGATGCAGTATTGGTTACAGCAGCCGTATCCAAAGCCAATTGTGTAATGGTATACACTGCCGAATAGGTAATACTATCTGTTTCTCCCGGAGAAAGTGAAGATAAAGTACCTCCATTGACTACTACTAAAGGATCTGTAATTTCAATGTTGTTTAAAGTTACATTTCCAGTATTGGTTACATAGAATTTATATTCAATCTGGTCACCGACATTATAACCTGCAGGAGCCAAATCAACGAATAAACCTTTTTTAACCAACTGAATGGAAGGTGTTTGTATAAAGGTTTGATCATCTGTATCATCATCACTTACTTCAGGTCCAGAAGGTGGAGTTCCATAAGCAAATGCCTGATTAGAGAAACTTCCATTATTGATATCAGACTGTTGAATGGTATAGATAGCAGAAATGGTAGTATTGTCTACATCACCGGGATTCATAATTGGAATTGGTCCACCCAGTACATTAACCAAATAATCGGTAATATATACATTGTAAAGTGTGACATTTCCTGTGTTTTGAACTTCAAAAGTATAATGGATTTCATCACCCGCATTGTAACCCACCGGAGCAAGATCAACATAAGTTCCTGTTTTCAACAATTGAATGGCTGGCAGTTGTTTTATGGGTGTATTTTCCTCATCTGTAACAGGATCAGGGGTTTCATCTGTATCAACCGAAACTGAATTGATAAGGTCTGCCCCATTGTTAATATCACTTTGTGTTACTGTATATGAGGTGGTGTATGTCCACACTTCCCCAGTCTGAAGTACGCCATCATTGCTCAGGCTTTCTGATGGTCCGGAAAGCAATCCTATGCTTCCATCAGGCATTACATCAACTGGGATCACATTATTAAGTGATACATTACCTGTATTTGTAACTACGATCTGATAGGAAATCACTTGCCCTGCCACAGTAATGGTATCAGGCAAACTCGTCTGCGTTTTCACAACTGTAAACAAAGGTGCCTGAGAAACAGGTGTTGTTTCGTCATCTGTTTCAGGGTCAGGTAATTCATTTGTTGTTACAGATGCATGATTGACCAGAGGTATGCCCGCATCAATATCACTTTGTGTGACCGTATAACTAATGGTGTACGTCCATGTTTCGGCAACGTCCAGTTGTCCGTTGCTGCTGATGCTCTCTGTGGGGCCAGCCAAAGTACCAACCATGCCATTGGGAAGCATATCAACAGGCACAATTCCTGTTAGTGTTAAGTTACCTGTATTCTCAATGACAATGGTATAATCAATGATTTGACCAGCAGTTGTAACCGGATTGGGGCCACCCACTTGGGTTTTAACTACGGACATAGACGGCAATTGATCTACTGGAGTTGTGGCATCGTCTGTTTCTGGTGTTGGTAATTCATCAGTAGTAACGGTGGCCGTATTGACCAGCGGATCTCCGAGGTCAATGTCATTCTGTGTCACGGTATAACTAATTGTATAGGTCCATGTTTCGCCTACTTCCAGATTACCATCCGTTGTAAGATCCTCAACCGGACCGCTTAGTATACCTGCATTTCCGTTAGGCAATTGATCATTAATACCAATGTTGTGAAGGGTTATATTTCCTGTATTTTTAACTATTATTGCGTAATCAATGATTTGGCCAGCCGCATTAACAGGACTTGGCCCACCTACCTGATCTTTGGTGATAATTAGAGAAGGGCTTTGAATAAAAATCTGTGTGTCATCATCCGAATCCTCCGTTGTTGAGTTGTCAGGAGCAAGACCTGAAACAGTGGCAATGTTGTTGAAACTTCCAGCATCAATATCAGCCTGTGTAAGTGTGTGTACTCCGGTAAAAGTAATGCTGTCCTCTTCTCCTGGTATAAGGGTAATAATGGGCCCGCCAGATATTACAGCTTGTGGATCTGATAAGGTAATTGAACTGAGGGTAACATTTCCAGTATTTTTTACCTTAAATTTATAGTTGATATAATCTCCAGGATTATGGCCAGCAGGGCTTACATCGATCAGCTCTCCTGTTTTGATAAGTTGGATATCGGGAGATTGTAAAAATACCTGATCATCGGTATCGTCATCATTTACATTTGGACCAACATCCGGCGTACCAGTTGCAGTTGCCAAATTGGTAAATGTTCCCTGGTCGATATCATATTGTGAAATGGTATATACTCCCGAAATAGCAATAGAATTGGTTTCTCCTACTTTCAGCGTATCGATGGGTCCTCCTGAGATGGTGGCCCAAAAATCTGAAATGGTTACATTGTATAAATCAACATTACCCGTATTTGAAATAGCAAATACATAATCTATCTCATCCCCAGCATTGATACCTGCAGGGGCAAGATCTGTAATTGTTCCTGTTTTTTCAAGATGAATTGACGGGCTTGTAACTACAGGTGTAGATGCACTGTCGGTTTTCGGATCAGGCCCTTCATTGGTTGTAACGATAGCGTTATTAACCAAGGGTGCCCCTGCATTTACATCCGCTTGGGTAACCGTATAATTGATGGTGTACGTCCAGGTTTCGGCAATATCCAGTTGGCCGTTGTTGCTGATGCTCTCAATGGGGCCTGACAACATGCCGTTGTTTCCATTTGGCAATACATCGCTAACATTGAT
>CALMWS010000275.1 GCA_937870795.1 uncultured Bacteroidota bacterium
GCGACCAAATTTTGGAAGTCAACATTAGCCACAAACAATCTGGAGAACAAACCTTGTTGAAGGATGTGCGTTTTGACGTAAGGAAGGGGCAAAAAATTGCCATTTATGCTGAAAACTCACTTGCCACCACTGCCTTATACAAAATCCTGGCCGGTGAAGACACCGATTTTGAAGGTACATTCAAATGGGGCGTCACCATCACCTCAGCGTATTTGCCATCAGACAACGGTGCATATTTTAAAGACAAGGATATGAATCTGGTGGATTGGCTTAGACAATATACCACCAACATGGACGAAACCGATTTGAGGGGCTTTTTGGGCCGAATGCTATTTAGCGGAGAAGAAACTCAAAAAAATTGTACGGTTCTCAGCGGAGGAGAAAAAATGCGTTGTATGCTGAGTAGAATGATGACAGCCAACGCCAATGTAATCCTGTTGGATGAACCTACCAACCACTTGGACCTGGAGTCTATTACAGCCCTAAACAATGGTTTGCTGGACTATAGGGGAACCGTGTTGTTTACTACCCGTGACCATGCTTTGGCTCAATCCGTAGCAGATAGGGTCATTGAGATCACACCGTATGGCATTGTAGACAGAGAAACCAGCTTTGATGATTATCTCAACGACGATCGCATCACTGCTGTAAAAGCCGCTTTGATGGGAGCCTGATCGCTGATCAGTTTCCTTTCTTCTTTTTAAAAGGGTTCCAGTCCTTGACTTTGTTTTTAAGGTCATCCAGGTCTTTGCCCGTTTTGTCTTTGATTATTTCACCGGCTTTTTTCTGTAGGGTGTCCGATACTGCCTTTCCTACAAGGGTATCCAATTTTTTCTCTACCTCTTTTTGGACCTTATCCTTTGTCTCATTGATTACCTCTGTTGCTTTTTCCTCCACTTTTTGTTTGGCTTTGTCAACTTCGGTTTCAGCCCTTGAACGAATGGTATCAACTACTTCCTGTTTTTTCTGCTGCACCACTTTTCCAATAGAATCCCTTGCCTGATCGAGCCTGGCTTTGGCACCTTCTTTTAATTCTTCCTGCATAGATTTGCCGGATGTACCCAGAGGTTTAATTGTAATCTTTGGATCTTTTATCTTGCCCCCCAACAATAATCTAACATCGATAAATTCGCCTTGGGCAAGGTTGACACCGTATTTAGAAGCTTCCTTTTCCAACAAGCCCATACCCTTCATGGCGGTACCTGTGACCATATTTTTAGATAACATTTTACGGGGTATTCTTAAGTCAAACTGAAAATCCATGTCAGCACCTACCTTGTGTTTTCCCAATCCTTTTACATCGATACCTGCAATGTTTTTTGTAAACTCTTTTATTTCAATGACACCCTGCTTCATCTCAAACCAATTGCGGGTATCTTTGAGCTCCATTTGAGATACTTCCTTCAATCCCAACTTATCCCCTGCCGCCGCCAGCGGGGCAAAACCTTTGATGATGCCATTGATGGTTTCTATGAATCCGGATACGGTAAGGGTTGAAAGATCAGGAACCATTCCTTTACCAAGCTTGCCTTCCATCACCAGCGTGGTATTGAAAACACCATTGATATATGCAGCTATGGGTGCCAATGCCTTCATGGTAATAAATTGATTGTATGCCTTGCTAAATTCCATTTTTGCCAGATCTAGTTTGACATTAAACACAGGAGCATCACCGCTTGTATCGTACAAGCCATCAAAACCAATCTTTCCCCCAAGGGTACCGGCATTTAGCCCTGACAAAAAGATAGTTTGATTTTCAACATTGATGCTTCCATTAAATCTGTCTAAAACCATATTGGTGT
>CALMWS010000276.1 GCA_937870795.1 uncultured Bacteroidota bacterium
CACCATCGAAAGCGGTGACTTCACAGCTACCAAAGCGATGATTGTAATCGAGTAAGAAGACTTTGAAGACTTCTAAATAATGAGAGGGCCCGGAATTTCCGGGCCCTTTTCATTTAATGCAATCCCAAATGTATTGATATAGGTAATCAGGAAGTGAACCATTTTTATCTTAATTGCAAAGCCGACTGCCTGAGCCTTCAAAGAAAATAGTACCACCATTTCAAACAAATCTTGTTTGACCCAATGAATGACTTAGCTTTTCTCTAACTTTAAGAAACTTACCTTCCTTTTCTGAATTAGAACTTTTCATACCTGTTATATGGGGATAAAATCTTGGCGAATGAAGAGTCTAAAGTTTTTACTCAAGCATAGTAATCATTTTGGATTATTGACCTTTATTTGAACTCCAGGATAATTAAGAGCAGTCACTGCATCGGGATTTTGAATTATTAATTTTATGTTCAAAAAAGGATTGATCTTCCATCTCTAATTTTCTCCTTTTCCTAAATCAAATTTGTGCCTCTTTTATGGCAGTAGAAAAGAGAACCATTAAATGACTTGCACACTATACTTTATTGCAATGATGTAAACCGGATGCCCTAGCGTTTAAATACAGGATCATTTATTGTACTATAAGTACCAATGTAGACTGGTACAATAGATGGATCGTATTGCTTTTTCTTTGAAGTGTGTCCCTTCCTTGGTTTACAGGCTGATTGTTTGCCATTAGACAAAACTTTGCATCATATTTTCCTTAGTTCAGCAATCCGATTAACTGATGGTGATTAAAACGAAAATTTTAGTCATTGGAACAATTTGTCCGGCCGATTTATTTCAATTTTAATTCTACCCGCTGAACTCCGCTTTTGGCTTTTTGATGAAGTGATGTTTTGTATTCGTCCGAATCAATATCAAGGCACTTTTGAAAATAATGGAGTGCAGATGGCCATTTTTGTTCGCTTTCATAAATGAGTCCCATTTGCAGGGCGGCACTGGCAGCAAAATAAGAGTTTGATGCTGCGCCATAATTGAGCGCATATTTAAGGCAATGGATGGCTTTTGTATAATTGATCTGGGCCTGATATACCCTGCCAAGCCGGTAATAATATTCCAACCTACTAGTGGGGTTTTGTAAGGGAAATTTGTCGTTTTTCAACAGCACATCAAGACATTGCATGTAATAACCTCCATCATAGTACAAACGAGCTTTGAGGAGGAAAGAAAACGGAACCTTGCCTGACTTTGCTTCTTTTTCTGCTTGTTTGTCTTCATCAACAAGAGATTTGCCTTTGTTTAGGCACTCTGACATGTATTTTTTGTAAGCGACTACGTCATTATTCATACTGAGTTCATACCATGCAAGTTTCTGATAGGCTTCTTTGATAAAGTGTTGGCCATTAAATTTTTGAACAAAATTGAGTAAATGAATTTTGGCTCTGGCATCTTGTTTATTGAGGTAGGCTCTTCCTTTCATGAATTCCAGATAGTGAAAAGAAAGATGCCCGGCATCTGTTTTCATGCTGTTGAGCACGTCAAGACATGCGTCGTTTTTTCCGGCTCGTTGATATATACTTGCTTTTAGAAAGGCCATGAGTGGGTGATCCGCATGGTTAAGTGCAAACCGGTTGAATTGAGCCAGAGCCCCTTCCTTATCGTTGAATTGATAAAAGAGGATGTAAGTATAGATAGCGGCTACTTCGTCTCTGTAAAGGTAGGATTTGTCAATTATAGCATAATCTACCAGCTGTTCGATTTCTTTTCTGCCCTGCTGAATAGATCCCTTCACACCGATAAGCTTTCTAACCCACTTTGGCACCGATTCGGCCAGAACATGAAGAATGGATAGACTTTTGTTGTTTTCTTTAAACCCGGGGTACTTCTTTTGGTTGGCTTCAAGTAACTTATAGGCACTGTAAACATCCTGACCTGCGGCCATTTTTTCATCAAATTTAATTTGAATGAGTGCCCATTGTAATAAAATTTCTGCCTTGATAAAATCCAGCTGAGCGTCGGCAAGCTTAATATCTTCCAATATGCGGAGTCGCTTATCTTTATGGGAGATGCGGGCATTGTATTCAGCCTTGTTTTCCGTAATAAAGAGTTGAAAAAAATCAATGTAGTTTTCCAGATGGAGAATGGCCAGGTTATCTTTCTGACTCACCTTGAGTTCCTGGATTTTCTTTTCAGACTCCTTAATCTTCAGGTGAATGATGTCACGATAACATTCCTTGACATCATCATTGTATTGAATGTACGGCTTGGCATATCCAGTTATTGCCAAAAGGATAATTATCCAAAACGATAATCCTGACTTAATTTGTCTTATGTGAAACGAACAGCTAAATGTGAATGCACTAAGCCTCCTGGAGGATAAAAGTCTCATCAACCAGGATTCTGCCACAATGCTCACAGGCAACGATGTGTTTCATCATGCCTATTTCAATTTGTTTTTGAGGTGGTATCTTATTAAAGCATCCACCACATGACTCCCTGGTCACCACGGCTACTGCCAGTCCGTTGCGGTATGAAGACCTGATCTTATCGTAGGCTTTTAACAGCCTTGCTTCAACATCCTTTCTTTGTTTGGTGCTGTCTTTGATAAGCCTGTCTTCTTCTTTTTCGGTCTTCTCAATGATGCTCTCAAGCTCATCCTTTTTAACCTTCAGTTCTTTCTGACGAACGGCAATTTTATCTTCAATGTTTTTCAAAGACTCAGCTTTTGCTGTCTTGGAAAGGTTGGCCTCTTTTATTCTTTTTTCTGACAACTGGATTTCAAGTCGCTGCAATTCAATTTCTTTGTTGAGTGCATCAAACTCTCTGTTGTTTTTAACTTTGTCCAACTGCTTTTCATACTTTGCGATCAAAGATTCACTTTCTTTGATGTTGGCGTGGTGGTTTTTGATATCATCATCGATGTCCTGGATGGAATCCAATAACCTGCTTTTGCGGGTGTTTAAGCCAACCAGATCGTCTTCAAAGTCACTTACTTCCATCGGGAGTTCTCCCTTCATGACCTTGATCTCATCCAGCTTTGAATCAATTTTTTGAAGATGATATAGTTGAGCAAGTTGTTCCGGAATCGTTAATTCTTTGTTTGCCATAATTTAATCTGGTTGTTAACGGTAAAAA
Organism: uncultured Bacteroidota bacterium; assembly: GCA_937870795.1. Taxonomy (GTDB): domain Bacteria; phylum Bacteroidota; class Bacteroidia; order Chitinophagales; family Saprospiraceae; genus JADKBO01. Next base: position 3,130 of record CALMWS010000276.1, read on the forward strand.
ACGGGATTGGTATTCCGTTTTGTATAATGGAGTGCAAAAGTACTAAAATTATTGGAAATCAATTCAATTAAGAGGTCAATTGTATATTTTTCGCTCTCAAAATGGCCAATATCGGCAATGATGATGCGGCCATCTGCATCAAAAAACTCATGATATTTAAAATCTCCGCTTATAAATACCTGGGCCCCACTATTGATAGCATCTTTGGTTAGAAAGCTCCCGGAGCCTCCGCACAGTGCAATTCTTTTTATTTGTTTGTGTATCAGCGAAGTATGTCTTATCACAGAAAGTTCCATCGTTTTTTTCAAGTGCTCAATAAAGTCGTCTACTTCCATACTTTCTTCCAATTCTCCTACCAAGCCTGCTCCCAGGTCCTGGTGCCAATTGTCAACAGGGTGCAAAAAATATGCAACTTCTTCATATGGATGACTGGTTTTCAGGGCATTGACAACCTTGATAGCATTTGTTGCGGCAACAATGACCTCTACTTTTATTTCTTCTTCAACAGAAGGTTTAAGGGGCTCACCACTAAATGGAACGGCTGCCTCACCCGGTGTAAATGTACCACTGCCTTTTACCCGGAAGGCACAATCGCTGTATTTTCCAATCTGACCGGCACCGGCTTCATGGATAGCTTTGCTTACCGTTTCCAGGTGACTTTCGGGTACGTAAAAACTCAATTTCTTAAGCGTTTGCTCCTTGGGTGACAATATTTTAAGATTTTTAAGCCCAATTTTTTGAGCTATTTTTCCATTTACGCCATTTATTATATTGTCGAGATTGGTATGGCATGACACAATCGAAATATTGTTCTGAATCGCTTTGATAACGGTGCGTTCAACATAATTTTTGCCGGTCAGTGATTTCAGGCCTTTAAAAACAATGGGGTGGTGCGACACAATGACATTGCAACCCAATTCGATGGCCTCTTCTACGATAGCTTCTGTGCAGTCGAGAGAGACCAGCACGGCTTTGATTTCAAGGTCAGGTGAGCCTGTGATAAGGCCGGAATTGTCATAAGACTCCTGCAAGGCATAGGGCGCTACACCATTTAAAAACTGAAGCAAATCTTTAATCTTTGTCATGTTTTTATCCATTATAGTGAAGATGTACGTCCCCCGTCGACTGGCAGGTTGATGCCATTGATGTATGCTGCGTAAGGAGATGCAAGAAAGCCAATGGCATAGGCTATCTCTTCTGGTTTTGCAAACCTGCCTGCAGGTATTTCTTTGCTCATTTCGTGGCTAACAACTTCTGTATCCAAACCCGTTGAAGCTGCTTTACCAGCAATGATATTTTCGAGGCGCTGTGTAGCTGTAGCCCCGGGCAATACATTGTTGACGGTTATGCCAAAGGCTCCAAGTTCGTTGGCCATGGTCTTTGCCCAGCTTGCCACAGCTCCCCTGATGGTATTAGAGACACCCAAATTGGGCAATGGTTGTTTTACCGAAGTGGAAATCACATTGATGATGCGACCATAACCACCTTGCTTCATAGACGCCATCACAGCAAGGGTAATTTTGTGATTGGTTATCAAATGGTTGTTGAATGCAGCGATGAATTCATCTGCTTTGGCTGTTGTTATTTTACCCGAAGCAGGACCTCCTGTGTTGTTGACCAGAATGCTTACTTTTTTATCTTTTAATTGTTCAACCAGGGCATCAACCTCTTCGGGAATGCCAAAGTCTGCCTTGATCCAACTATGTTGTGAATGGGCTTGTGCAAGGTTTTTTACTGCGTGTTGAAGTTTCTCTTCATTTCTGGCCACAAGGACTACTGAAGCCCCCATTGCAGCCAATTGATGAGCAGCAGCGTGACCAATACCTTGTGTGCTGCCACAAACCACTGCTGTATGGCCTTTCAGGGTGTCGTGTGCAAATGGAGGCTGTAACATAAAATTGTTTATTTTGATTTACGACTCAACAAAAATGATTTAAATTCCTGGTATTTGGTG
>CALMWS010000277.1 GCA_937870795.1 uncultured Bacteroidota bacterium
TTTTAGCTGGAGCAGCTTTCTTAGCTGGAGCAGCTTTCTTAGCTGGAGCAGCTTTTTTAGCTGGAGCAGCTTTTTTAGCTGGAGCAGCTTTCTTAGCTGGAGCAGCTTTCTTAGCTGGAGCAGCTTTCTTAGCTGGAGCAGCCTTCTTAGCTGGAGCAGCTTTCTTAGCTGGAGCAGCCTTCTTGGTAGTCGCTACTTTTTTTGTAGCAGCTGCCTTAGTTGCAGTCTTTTTTTCAGTTTTTTTCATTTGAAATGAATTTTTAATAGATGATGATTGAAAAATGTTACTAATAAAATTACCCCAGGTAAGATTAATAGAATCTTCCTGATGTAACTTAGCTCTATCGATCGCCATTAAGGCGGCATTTTCTACGATCCATTCGAAGTTGTCCTGACCCACAGAATTGACATCTGCATCAGGAGCTCCATTACAAAAATCAATAGCGTAAGGAATACCATCTCTTACAGCAAACTCAACTGTATTAAAATCATAACCAAGGCCATGATTTAAGGTCAAAACATATTTATGTATGGTATCCAATAATTTCTTTTCAACTGGTCCACCGCCCGTAACATATCTAAGATGGTGAGGATTTCTGGGCTCATATTGCATGATGTGTACCCTGTCTCCATTCAAATAATAGCAGCGGAAATAAGAGTCAAATTCAATTTCCTCCTGAAGCAACATCACCAACTGACCAGTCTCTCCATGTTTGGTCCACAGGTCTTGAGCATCGGTTACCTTATATACACTTTTCCAACCACCACCGGCATGAGGTTTCATATAGGCCGGGAAGCCTACATAATTAAAAATACCTTCCCAATTCATTGGAAATTTGAGGTTTCGGAATGATTTTTCGGTAGTATCGTCCGGTCTTTCTTTGGAAGGAAGTAACACAGTATTGGGTACTGGTACACCTAGTTTAACCGCAAGACAATTGTTGAAGAACTTTTCATCTGCACTCCACCAAAATGGATTGTTGATGACCGCTGTGCCATTTAACGCGGCGTTTTTAAGATAGGCCCGGTAAAAAGGAACGTCCTGTGAAATTCTGTCTATTATAACAGCATAATCAGAGGCTTCACCCTGTTTTACCATATCTATTTGCACAGCTTCTGCGACTATACCCGGAACTTTCTTTTCATTTACCCTGTCAACGAAAGCTTGCGGGAAGGTGCTTTCCATGCCAAATAAGATACCAATTTTTTTCATTCAATTTGTTTTCGTGAACGAAGTCATCCCCTCCTTTACAACCCCCTTTCTTGCGCTTTTACAATATAATATTTTAACTTATATGTAAAACACACTGCAAAAGTATTATATATATTCAATATCCGTACCATTTTTTGTGATTTTTTTTTCGGAAACCAAAGACAATGAAACGGTTACATCAAACTCAGGATATAAAAAATAGGAAAAGAAAAAAGTGGAAATTTTATTTATTCACTTTAAAAGGAAAATGGAAATGAATAAGAATAAATTGAAATTCAACATTTTAGATAAAAACTGAGCGAAAATAAAGAAAAAATCTATTTTATAATAATTACATCTACTATGTTGTTTATTATGATTTTTGCGATCGAAAAATCATGTAAATTTTTTTCAGAATTTTCTAAAATATTTTCAGAATTGAGGAGTTTTTTTTCTGTACCTGCCATTTTTGAGCCTTCACCATAACCCAGTTCAAGGTATAAAAAAGAAGCCATACTGACCAAAAATAAAAAAGTAAAAATCAAACTTTTGCTATTTATGACTTTCATGTGAAGTAGGTTTTGCGCTATAAAAATACAAACGCATCTTCAATCAAGTTAGTTACAAATATGTTAATATTTTTTCTTTTTTATTTAAAAGGGCTTCTTGGTTGCCATTCTTCTGCCTTGTACAATCTCTTTACCAGCGATGGCACCAGTTTATTGTAGATTTTATTCCTGTGAAAAAGATAACAATAGGTATCTACAGCCTGTGCACCAACAGAACTCTTGATCTCTACGGCTGTACGTGACATGAATATCTTTCTTACTTTTTTTTCAATTCCCTCCCCTATCATATCAAACAGCATGTTTAGGTAGAGCTGGTGTTCTTTATTGTACTTTATTTCGTAACCCAAAAAATGTGCATCCATGTGGTCGTAATTTTTGAGCACTGTAAAAAAACCAACCAATTGATTTTCTGTATCAAAATAGGCTTTGACAACAAAATCATCGCCCAGTCTTCTTTTTAGCTCTGCGAAGTAGGCTTTGTCTAAAACAAACAAATTAAAGCCAGCGTTTTGAGCAATGTTTTTATAAAGTTGAAACATCTTCTCCTGATAATGTTCAATATCTTCCAGGCTTAGATTGCGGGAAGTAATACCCGCTATCATATTTCTCGCACGTCGATACCTAATCCTTGCTTTTGATTTTAAGGCTTCAACATAATCCTCCATATCATTCCATTGCTCTGGCACGGAAAAAATCATATTAGGTTGAACACAAAATTCAGTTACACAACAGACCTCATTAAAATCAAACCTTTGTCCAAAATTAAAGTCTTTGATCAATACCGGTCCAATGTTGATTTTATTGCCCTTTAGCCAATTAGACACCCACTCTGTCAGCCACAATACAAGTTCAGGACGTTGCTCTAAGTCTATGTCTGGTGAAAAATGGCAACCATACTTTCCCGTGAGCAACATGTTGCCCAATACCAAAGTATGCATGTTAAGCCAGCTGAGAATCAATTTTCTTAATATAGCTGAGGTCGCAGATTCACCATCACCGGATTTTAATGCCTCACTTAAATCTATTTTTTTATATTGAAAGTAAGCCAACCCCGCCCATTCATCTCCTTTCCAAAATGTAACATAGAGTGGCTTTAAACCACCGGGGGCTGCACCTTCCAGTGCTTTGTGATAATCTGGCTGCCAATATTCATCCATCGGACTATTGGCGCTCCATTCAGCCTCTGCCATTTCCATAGACGTGAAGAGATGAACGGTGAAATCGCGAAATTTCACCTCGGCATCAAAGCCCTGTCGTAAACAATGTGTCAACATGCCAAGTTTAACGATTCTACTTATGCTTTTGTTTGGGTATTCTTTTTATTTCCGACGAAAAGTGTCATTTGCCTGACAAAACCAATGCCACTCATTCCTTATTGACAAGTTGTTGATAATCGGCTACTCCTGCCCTGATAACTGAATATGCTTCCTCTTTGCCATACACTGATAGCACTTCTACGGTCCTATTCACAGAGGGCATGTCTTTGTAAGTAACAAAATAATGTTTGATGCGCTCTACGGTTCCATTGGGCAAATCTGCCAGGTCATTGAACGCACCATATATATAATCTCCTTTAAATACTGCAATGATTTTGTCGTCTGCTTCATTTTTATCCAGCAACCTCAATCCACCAATGGGAATGGCATCAACAATAATATCACCCCTGGGTATTACACGATCTGTAAGCACAAGAATATCCAGTGGATCACCGTCGCCTTTAATTTGCTCTAAGCCTGAAGCCGCCATACAAAGGCTTGCCAATTGGTCACCACAATAGGTTTGCGGAATAAAACCGTAGAGTGCCGGTACGACGTTGCTGTATTTTTGAGGGCGGTCAATTTTGAGATATCCCGATGTTTTATCAATCTCATATTTCACGGTATCCGTTGGTGAAATTTCAATGAATGCTCTGATTTCTTCCGGCAATTTGTTGCCGGGTTCAATGCCGTGCCAGGGATGGGCTTTAAATCTCGAAACCATCATCTTCTAAGTTTTATGACGAAAGGTAAGACATTTTCCCGATCCCCGATCACATGAAATTATCTACAAAGCCCAGAATTAATAAAAGTTATGAAAAAGAACAACACCTGATCAGTGTATCATAGTCGGGTTTATCGGCAGCAGAAGCATGGATATAACTTTCCAAAATCTTACCATTTTTAACTAAAAATATACCAGGCATCTGAAAACCATCACCTACCGTTGTGAGGGTCGGAAATATTCCCTTGGTGGCAGCAACTTCAAAGCCTCTGACCAGGGTTTTTAATCCAAAAAGTTGATTAAACCTTCCCTTCACCAGTCCAAATGCAAGATAAAACCTGGTCTCAGGGTCAGAAACATGGATCACTTCTTTCCAATTGTATTCTGCAAAATATTTTTCTGCAGTCTGATTATCGGTCATGTGTACAAATACAGGCGTAATGTTTTGGGAATGGAAAACTTCCATTTTTTTTGATAGATCCACCAGCGATTCTCTGCAAAAAACACAACCAAAATGCCTTAGGAACACCAGAAAGACAAGATGTGATTCTGAAATAGTGAAGACATCAGATCCATCTGATGTCTTCATTAACTTCATCGTTTCAGCCAGTGGCATTTCAATGATTTTTCACCTGTTAAACTAAATAAACCAATCAAAGGTTTAAGCAAGTTTCATTTTTTCAAAAACATTGATCACCTCTTCAACTGCTTTAGCAGATTTTTGGAGCAATTTTTTCTCACCACTATTGAGCTGTAACTCGATGATTTGGGTTATTCCATTTTTACCCAATTTAACGGGAGCTCCCAAATACATATCTTTTATCCCATATTCACCACTCAATCGGGCGCAAACAGGGAAGATGCGGTTTTCATCTTTTAATATGGCTTCTACCATTTGAGCTGCTGCAGCGCCAGGAGCATACCATGCGGATGTGCCCATCAGTTGCACCAATTCACCACCTCCAGACTTGGTCCTTTCTACAATGGCGTTTAAGCTGTCTTTATCAATCAATTCCGTTACTGGAATTCCCGAAACAGTAGTGTATCTTGGAAGTGGCACCATAGTGTCACCATGGCCTCCCATCAAAATGGCTTGAATTTCTTTGGGTGATGTATCAAGTGCCTCCGCAAGAAACGCTCTGTAACGCGCAGTATCCAAAACACCCGCCATACCAAAAACTCTGCTGGCAGGTAAGCCCGAAGCTTTCCACGCAGCATGTGTCATCACGTCCAACGGGTTGGAGACCACAATGATGATCGGATTTTTGCTGTATTTCAAAATATTCTTTACACATGAAACCACAATGCCCGCATTGGTAGAAATCAAATCATCCCTGCTCATTCCTGGTTTTCTTGGAATACCTGCAGTAATTACAACCACATCAGATCCTTTGGTGTCCTTATAGTTGTCGGTTCCTTTTAATCGGGTACTGTAATTACCAATTGGCGCCTGTTGCCAGATATCAAGTGCTTTACCTTTGGCAAAATCTCCTCTGATGTCCACCAATACCACTTCTTTGACAAAATCTTTATGGGCTAAAACATCGGCAACGGTTGCCCCCACATTGCCGGCTCCAATTACGGTAACTTTACTCATGTATTAATTCTTTTCTGGTTAATATTGTTTGCAAAGCTAATCATTTCACAAGCTAATCCCAATGACGTTTTTCATCTTTTTTCATGCTGCAAAACATAAGTAACCGAAGCAGACGATTTCTTTAATTTATTTAAAGAAACCGGAACTTACAATCGTTCATTTTTGTTTCCCTTTTTAGACATTTATTTCGTTATCAGGACCGATAAGTCCAAATATATGAATGGTTTAGCAGAACAAACCAAATTTTATTAGCATTCCATTAAATTGTTCCTAAAACACCACTCAATTATAGGTATTTGTCGGCCGCGACTGATTACAGAAACCCGATTTAAACGTATATTTGCAAAACTCTTTATTAATAAATACAACATGATCAAAAAAATCTTCATCCTTGCTGTCATTCTTGGCAGCTGGAGCTTTGTTAAAGCACAACACAGCATTTGTGGCATGAGCACCCAGGATCAGGCAACCATGACGGAAATGTTTGCACACGCAGGAGAAGGTGGCTCTTTCCTTGCCAATCGGGGAGACAAGATCTACATCCCTGTTAAATTTCACCTGGTAGCTGATGACAACGGAAAAGGCAGGGTTGGTTACAACACCATCCTCAACCAACTGGACAAACTCAACGCCGATTATGCCAAACATAACTTCACGTTTTATCTAAAAGACAATTACAACTTTAACCACATCAATAGTACTGCTGCTTACAACACCCCCAGAGACAATGAGGCTTTTCTGGTAACCCATAAAGATCCCAAAGCAGTGAATGTATTTGTGGTCAACAACATTGGTGACAGCCAGGCCGGCATCGGCATTGTATTGGGATATTATAGTCCAACCAACGACTTTGTTGTAATGATGGCCGGTGAAGCAGTAAAATTGTCCAATACCCTCAGTCATGAAATCGGGCACTTTTTTAATTTAAGACATACTTTCTACGGTTGGGAATCCAAACCCTATGATGAAAATGAGCATGGAAATCCCTGCGTTCTTACATTTGCACCAGGCACCAATGTGCAGGTAGAAAAAGTGGATAAAAGCAATTGTAATACAGCAGCCGATCAACTATGCGATACCCCACCAGATTATAATTTTGGAATAACCCTTAACAATTGTGTTTTTGGAAAAATCATCCTGGACAAAAACATGGACACCATCCGTCCGATGAAAGACAATCAAATGAGTTACTTCTCAGAATGCCCATCCTATCAATTTACAGACAATCAGGAGACGCGCATGAGAACCAATTACAACAACTCGCTGAGATCGCATATCCGTTCGACTTATGTACCTGTTACCGACACCTTACCATCCATAAGTGTAATTTCTCAACCCAAAGCGGGATATAAAGCAGACGTTTATAACAACGTATTTTTTGAATGGGAAAATCAGAGCGCCAGTTACTACTTACTGGAAATAAAAAATTCCAATGAGTACTATTATTATTTCCTTACTGAGACCTCAAAAGAGGTGTTAGATCTGCAACCGAATAAACTTTATGTATGGTCGGTAAGGGCATTTCATGATGGCTTCACCGGAACATCCAGTCCTCAAACTCCATTTAGAACAGGTAATGTGATGACTGCTACCAACGATGTTTCCGCAAACAGTACATTTAAACTCATACCAAATCCGGTGAGAAGGGGCAATAGTGTGGAAATTAAAATCACATCACAAAGCACCGAAAAAGGAATGTTTACTCTGGTGGATGCTTCAGGTAAAATGGTAAAACGAAACGAACTAAACCTTACCAATGGTGAACAAGGTATCATGCTGCCTACGGCTGACCTTTCATCAGGCATCTATTTTGTACTGATCAACAGCGCTTCAGTAAACCATTCACAAAAACTGATTATTGAATAATATTTGAAACCATAGGAAAATCACTTTATGAATCTACATGAATATCAGGGAAAAGAGCTTTTGTCTAGTTTTGGCGTAGCCATTCAGAGGGGCAAACTGGCAACCACCGTGGATGAAGCGGTCACTGCATTTGAAAAATTAAAGGCAGAAACAGGTACTGATTTTGCTGTTGTAAAGGCCCAGATCCACGCGGGGGGCAGAGGAAAAGGCGGAGGTGTAAAACTCGCCAAAAATTTGGAGGAATTAAAACTTCATTCCGGCAATATTTTGGGCATGATGCTCAAGACACCTCAGACACCAGGTGGACTCGATGGTCCCGGAAAACTGGTAAGTAAAGTACTCATTGCCGAAGACTCTTATGCACCTGATTTTAATGCCTGCAAAGAGTATTATGTTTCAATTCTCATGGACAGGGAGAAAAAAAGAAATGTAATCATATACAGTACAGAAGGAGGTATGAACATTGAAGAGGTAGCGGAAAAAACACCGCATCTGGTGCACAAGGAATACATAGATCCTTTGGTAGGTATCCAGCCGTTTGAAGCGAGAAAGGTTGCTTTTAATCTGGGACTCGAAGGCAAAGCCATCAAAGAGATGACCTCTTTTATCACCAATCTGTACAATGCATTTGTCCAGAGTGATGCTACCCTGTTTGAAGTAAATCCTTGTCTAAAAACGGGAGATGACAGGATCATAGCCGTAGATTGTAAGGTTAGTTTGGATGACAATGCACTTTACAGGCATGCGGACTTGGCAGCCATGCGAGATATTTCAGAAGAAGATCCTACTGAAGTGGAAGCCAAGAGCTACGGACTCAATTACGTCAACCTGGATGGCAATGTTGGTTGTATGGTTAATGGAGCAGGTCTGGCCATGGCCACCATGGACATCATCAAATTGTCGGGCGGTTCACCTGCCAACTTTCTGGATGTAGGGGGTACCGCAGATGCGGCAAGGGTTGAACAAGCCTTTAGAATCATTCTCAGAGATCCTAATGTGAAAGCCATCCTCATCAATATATTTGGAGGCATTGTTCGTTGCGACCGTGTAGCGCAGGGAATTGTAGATGCTTATAGAAACATGGGCAATATCAGTGTTCCGATCATAGTAAGACTCCAGGGTACCAATGCTGAATTGGCAAAACAATTGATTGATGAAAGTGGACTAGAAGTTCATTCTGCCATTCAATTGCAGGAAGCAGCTGATCTTGTAAAAAAGATGATCTCCTGATTCATTGCTTAATAATAATTATACCAAGGGAAGCCAGTTTTGACTTCCCTTTTTTTATCTTGTTAAAAAATTTAGCATGGCCCAAAAAGACACCTTCAGCCTTTATGATCTCAATGAATATCTAAAGCGGGTTGTGGCTTTAAACTTTCCTGAACCCGTATGGATTTCATGTGAGATTTCGCAAATAAAAAATGCCAGAGGCAATTACTACCTCGATCTGGTAGAACTAAACGACAAAGAAGAAGTAATAGCTCAGAGCCAGGCAGCCATCTGGTACAAAAGTTTTTTATTTTTAAAATCAAAATTGGGAGACATTCTGCCATCATTGCTGCAAGAGGGGGTGCAGATCAAGGTCAAAGTTAATGTTGAGTTCAACGAACGTTATGGATTAAAACTCATCATAGAAGACATCGATCCTGCTTATACCCTGGGCCAAATGGAAATTACCAGGCAGAAGATACTGGAAAGACTAAAGAATGCTGGAGTCACTGAGAAAAACAAATCACTTATAGCTCCGAAGGTGATCCAGCGCATTGCAGTAATTTCATCCGACACAGCAGCTGGTTTTAAGGATTTTACAGCACACCTAAACGAAAATAAATACGGCTATCAATTCAAAGCCACCCTATTTACTGCAGCTATGCAAGGCATGAATACTGAAAAGGAGGTAGTAGACCGGCTCACAGAAATAAAGGAAGCTCATAAAAATTTCGATGCTGTTGTCATCATCAGAGGGGGTGGTTCCAAACTAGATCTTTCTTATTTTGACAACTATAATATTGGATACACCATTGCAACAATGCCCTTGCCAGTGCTTACTGGTATTGGTCATGAGATTGATCTATCTATTGCAGACTTGATGGCCCATCTTTCGTTAAAAACCCCTACAGCGGTAGCAGATTACATAGTTGAGCAGGCATTACATTTTGAGGCAAAAATAGAAGAGTGGCATCAGCAAGTAAGGTTGCTGGCTGGCACCCATCTCAAACAAGCCTCTTTGCTTCTGGAAAACCATTTGGTACAATTACAGTCGAGACCAAGAGAAGTGCTCAAAATAGCCGAACTACTTGTCAACACACAATTTTCAGAGATATCTACGGCTATTCAGCACACGCTGAATATGCAAAAACATCAACTACTCTCTATAGAAACCCATCTAAGCATGAGCGATCCAAAAAACATTTTGAAGAGAGGATTTGCACTGATCAGGCAAAATGGTAAACTTATTGGGCGCAAAAGCAAGCTTGAACAAAACACAGGCCTGGAAATCAATTTTTACGATGGCAGCATCCAAATCCAGCAGACACAAAATGACCTACCATGACATATATTCCCAGGCGGATTGGTAGCCATCTGATTTTTCTGCGTGGGCTATCAACTGTGAATACGTAGTATTTTTAGACAAAGTCACACTGTCTCCTACTACAACCACCTGCAGCCTGGCTCTGGTGATGGCCACATTTAATCTTCGCAGATCGTTTAAAAAACCTATCTCATTCTGATCATTCGATCTTACCAGTGACAGGTAGACCACATCCCTTTCCTGGCCCTGAAAGCCATCTATGGTATCACAATCCAAAGAAAAAGGGTAATTTATTTCGCTGGCTTTTAAATCACTTTGAATGTACCGTACCTGCTCTGCATAAGGACTTATAATTGCTACCGTATGTCCTGCCAGTTTGTCGAGCTGTTGTTCGATGTGATTTTGAATGATGTTCCATTCCCCGGGGTTGTACAAAGACTGAGATTCTTCATCTCTGATTTCTTCATATCCAGTACCGGCTGTATCTACAAACTGAAATGATTTTGCTCCTTCATA
>CALMWS010000278.1 GCA_937870795.1 uncultured Bacteroidota bacterium
AAACCAAAAATCACCCCCTCCAAACAAAACCCAATATGCGAAAATGAAACCTTAATCTTGTATGCTGACACCTGCAGTACATGTACTTATTTATGGAGTAATGGCAACACAGCTGATAGTATTTTAATCAACCCCGATACCACATCAGAATACCAGGTCACTGTAACTAATAACAATGGATGCGAAACAGTATCCCTTCCCTTTAAAGTAATTGTGAAAAAGTTACTTAAACCAGAAATTACAATTACACCATCTGCCAATTCGATATGTGTAGGGGCTGGCACAAACGTAATGGCTCAAACTATCAATGCAGGTGCCAATCCAGGATATGCCTGGTACGTTAATGGCACCCTGCAGGCTGGCCAGAACAGTGCTTTATTGCCAATATCACCATTGATCAATTCTCAGGTTCAATGTATTCTCACCACTAGTGAACAATGTTATGTTCAACAAAAAGATACGTCAAATACCATCAATGTAACAGTGAATCCTTTGCCACTAGCTTCTATCATTGCGCTTGGCAATACAACTTTTTGCAGCGGAAATAATGTATTACTTGCTCCCAATCAGGCGACAAGTTATCTGTGGTCTAATGGAAGTACTGCAGATACAATTACTGTAACTGAATCAGGTAAGTACAAAGTTACCATAACAGACACCAATGGTTGTAGCAATGCTTCAAATGAAATAACTGTTACAGTGAATGCTCTTCCATCGGCCAATATAATGTCATCAGGAAGTAGTACTTTTTGTAGTGGAGATAGTGTCATATTGACCGCTAGTATTGCAAGCCAATACTCTTGGTCAAACGGTGCAACGGGTAATCAAATTGTGGTAAAAAATTCAGGACAATTTATTGTTACCATCACAGATCAAAATGGATGTAAATCTTCTTCCCAAATCATTAATGTAGTGGCTAATCCATTGCCAGTGTTAAATATAATTAGCTCAGGAGATCTTAACCTATGTCAGGGTGAGAGTGAAACTCTGACCTCATCAACTGCCGGAAATTTATACAAATGGAGTAATGGTCAATCTACCCCGAGCATCACAGTTACTGAAAATGGTACATATCAACTTTCTGTAACAGATGCCAATGGATGTCAGGGAGTAGCAAGTCCGGTTACGATCACTGTACATGCACTACCTGTTGTTAGTATAAACAGCTCAGGGCCAGTCACATTCTGCCAGGGAAATAATGTAATTCTCACATCGAGTAACGCCAGTTCCTATTTATGGAGCAATGGCATAACCACACAAAGTACTACAATAAGTTCTAATGGTTCCTATTCAGTGATTGTTACTGATGTCAATGGTTGTAAAAACAGCTCTTCACCTATTACTATTACTGTGAATCCACTTCCCGTAGTCTCTATTGTACCTTCAGGCACTATCCACTTCTGCATGGGTGATTCTATAAAATTGGTTGCCAATGGCGGTAATCAATACCTGTGGAGCAATACAATGTCAACCAAAGAAATTATAGTGAAGGAACCGGCAAATTATCAGGTAATAGTTACAGACGCCAATGGTTGTTCCGCTATTAGTTTATCGACTCTTGTAGTGGTAGATACGTTACCCCATATTCTAGTGAATGTTTTAGGCAGTTTGCAGTTTTGTGATGGGGACTCTGTTGTATTAGAAGCCCAAAATGCAGATACTTATGTATGGAGTAATGGAGCTAATTCACACAGAATTGCAATCAAAAACAGTGGGTCTTACGACGTCACTGGCACAAATTCCTATGGGTGTAAATCAGTTTCTCCTAGCTACACTTCTGAAAAACAAGAATTAGTTACACCAAAAGTTGAAATATCAACCCCTGATTTATCAGTATGCGAAGGAGCCGTGGTCACATTTAATACCAATACCATTGGTGGTGGAAATGAACCTAGCTTCCAATGGTTTGTCAATTCCATTCCTAAAACATCGAATTCTTCGACTTATAACAGCAATTCCTTGATAAACGGATCGAGCATTTATTGCATAATGACGAGTAGTGAAATTTGTGTTACTATACCATCAGATAAATCCAATGTGCTTAATATTGCCGTAAATGCCCTAAAAACACCAACCATAGAAATTATTCAGGAATCGGCAGAGATCTTTGAATGTGAAGATGGAGTATATAAATCTCAAATAAGCAATGGCGGTAGCAACCCTAAATTTAAATGGTATGTAAATGACATTCTGGTCGCTTCTGGAGTCTCATTTACTTACAGTGAATTTATTCAGGGAGATAAGGTCAATTGCTTACTTGAATCAAATGCAGAGTGTCTTACAACCAACAATGTAATTTCTAACACTCTTTACCCTACGGTCATTAAAAAATCTCAACCAAGCATAACAGTTATTGATGGGAAAATTCAGCCAACCAATTACAGCACAAATAAGTACACCTACAAATGGTTCCTCAATGGAGTAGAAATATCCACCGATGAAATTATTGAATGTGCAGATTTTGGGCCGGGAGAATACTATTTAGAAGTAAGTATCAATGGGTGCACTTTCCCTTCTCAATCGAAACAGATAGAAAACTGTACAGTGTCCACGAATGAACACAATTCCAAAGAAGACATAATTGTTTATCCAAATCCTACAAGAGGTATTATACAATTGAAAAAGGGAAAAGAAATAAATGAAGAATTCCAGATAAGCATTACCAATTTACTTGGAATTAAAGTACTTGAAGCAAAATCGTCACAGTTTGGAATATTGGATTTAAGCAGTCTGGAGGCGGGAGTTTACTATTTGACAATAAATAAAATCAATATTATAAAGATCATAAAAATTTAGTCATTAAAATGGAAAATGAAATTAATAATACAAGCGATGATACATCATCTTTTACCTTTAGACCAATGGTGACAACATCTTTTGTCTTTGTTATCCTATTTTTTTCACTTACATTTTGTGATTTTAAATGTGCCAGCAATCAAGAAATACTCACATCTGCCACTGGTTTTGAATTAGTAGTTGGAAAAAAAATAGACTCTCCTGATATGAAAGGTATGTTTGATCATAGATCAAATTTAACAGACAAGATACCCCCAAATCCATGGGCAATTATAACCATTTCAGTGTCTCTTTTTTGCCTTATTGTATATATAGCGAATATTGAAGAGGAGGGATTAGTGGGTATATGGTGTGGCATTCTCGGAATACTATTTCTCACCATCTTGCGGTTTAAATTAGCAGAAAATATGGCCGCAAATACTAAAGGTGCTATTGTTGTTACTTTTAGCATAGGATATTGGGGAGCTATGGTATCACTTGCACTCGGTTCATTATTTTCTTATTTACATATGCAGAACAGAGAGGGGAAAAAAACAAAAATTACTCAAGAACCAAGTCCAAAATTTGCCAGGGAATTAAGTTCACTGACTCCGTCAGAATCTTTAGATTCCGAAAACTCACCTAACGCATCTGAAGATATTGAAATAATAGAACTGGTAGATATAAATCCTAATGAAATTACTTCTCAGGAACAAAATACAAAAGACAATACAACATCTAAATCCTTTATCGGTAAGAATGTCTTAGTTAGTTTAATTACCATTCCTATAATTCTTTATGCTGCGTATTTCTTCCTGGTTAAACCATCTCCTGAAAAAGACAGAAATAAATTGGGGAAGTTGTCCGGTGAAATTTTGAAAAAACTCAAAGAAGATTCCTTATCTAGATTTTTAAAAATAAATTCTACCTATTACCCAGGAAAGTATAAATCAAAAATAGAATTTGAGAATGACCTCATTGCTGGTTTGTCCGAAATTGATAATTCATCCATTAAAGCAAAAATAGAATTTGAGATAAGTGAACTTGAAAAAAAATATGGTAAAGAAAGTCAAGAATATAGACAAATTCTATATGACCTGAGCTCAAGTAAATATTACGGCATAGAAAATCAGCAATCAATCATGGGAATGTTCATAAAAGTGTGTCAGTAGCTTTTTTATCATCCAATTTTTAATAG
>CALMWS010000279.1 GCA_937870795.1 uncultured Bacteroidota bacterium
TGTTTGTCAGCCCAAGCCCCCAGTCCCTAGCCCCCAGTCCCTAGCCCCCAGTCCCTAGCCCCCAGTCCCTACCAACCCCTAACCTCTACCTCGTAATTCGTAATTGACCAATTCGTAATTGAAATCTCCCATTTTTCCCTTAAATTTGAAACTACATTCACAAAGGGCCTAACCTCCCTGTTCAAATCGTTAGAGAATGTCTAAAAACCATAGCCACTTATCGGGCCGCCAAGGCCTGGACAATAACCTATTTGAAGCCTATGCCAAAGCAGCAGAAGCACAGGGCTCTCCCTCATTAGAAGACCTTGAAAAACTCAGGGACGAATTCCTTGTGGGAAAATCATCCGTCTTTGGTGCCGTTAGTTTTTACGACTTCCTCCGACCCGAAAACAGAGGCAAAAAAGTATATGTCTGTAATGGCAGCGCCTGTCTGACCGCAGGAACCCAGCATAAGCTCAAAGACCAACTGCTCACCCATTATTCCGAAGATGAAATTGGAGAAATGTGCTGTTTGGGCAGGTGCCACGAAAACAAAGCCTTTCATACCGGTCAAAGCAATTATTCCGGAGGCGATATCAATAATCTGGTTGACATAAAAACAGATAAGCTTCCAAGCACCGAGACCTATCATGTTGGTTTTTCAGCAACTAGCCTGCTGACCGCACCTACGGGAGACGTAGCCAGTTATTACAAAACTTTTGCCCGGGTGTTGGAAAAGGGCGAAATTCTCTCTGAAATCAAAACCTCGGCTTTAAGGGGTAGGGGAGGAGCCGGCTTTCCCATTTCATTCAAACTCGAAGCTTGTGCAAACCAGACAGCCGATACCAAATTTATCGTATGTAACGCCGATGAAGGCGACCCCGGTGCCTATTCAGACCGATACATCATGGAGCAAAGGCCTCACGCCCTCATTTTAGGCATGCTCATTGCCGGCTTTGCCGCCAAAGCCAGGTACGGGGTGGTTTATATAAGAGCGGAATATCCCGAATCTGTTACCATAGTGCAAAATGCCATCGACGAAGCACGTAGCCTTGGTTGGATTGGAGAAAACATCATGGGCTCGGGCTTTTCTTTTGATTTTAAAGTAATCAAGGCACAAGGAGCCTATATCTGTGGTGAAGAGACCGCTCTGCTTTCATCCATCGAAGGACAAAGACCTGAAGTGAGAACACGCCCTCCTTATCCCGTGCAGCAGGGTTTGTTCAACCAACCCACAGTGGTTAACAACGTAGAAACCCTAGCCTGCCTGCCCTGGATTGCCGAAAACGGAGGAGCTGCCTATGCTGCGATAGGCACCGAAAAATCAAAAGGTACCAAACTGGTCTCTCTCGATGGCCACTTCAACAGACCGGGCATCTATGAGGTAGATATGGGAACCCCACTTTCAACCGTAGTCAATGAATTGGGACAAGGATTCAGACACGGTGTCAAAGCCATGCACATTGGTGGACCACTCGGAGGTTTGGTACCCGTGCATAAGATCAATGAACTTACGGTCGATTTTGAATCTTTTGCCTCCAATGGCTTTTTGCTGGGGCACGCCTCGGTTGTGTGCATACCCGATACCTTCCCTATGATCGAATACATCGAACACCTGTTTAGGTTCACAGCCCACGAAAGCTGTGGCAAATGTTTTCCCTGCAGACTGGGATCTACAAGGGGGTATGAAATGATCGACAAATCGCGCAACACAGCCTACAAAATAGACAGAACACTGCTTGATGATCTGTTGGAAACCATGGAAGTGGGCTCATTGTGTGCCTTGGGAGGAGGCTTGCCCCTGCCCATTAAAAATGCATTACAATATTTTGAAGAAGAGTTGAAGCCGTATTTTAAAGCATAACAGAGAATGGAAAAAACAGCTTTTATCAACGATGTAGCCTATGAACTGAAGGAGGGAGAAACCATCCTTTCATTTGTGCGAAGGCATCTGGGGCAGGACTATGTGCCTACTTTATGCGATGCTCCTAACCTCGAGCCATTTGGCGCATGCAGGGTTTGCAGCGTAGATGTAGCCCTGGTAGCCAATGGCCCCCGCAAAGTGCAGGCATCTTGTCATACACCGGCAATGACATCATCTTATATATACACAGATAGTCAGCGCGTCACTCGTTTGCGAAAAAACATCATCGAGTTGGTGCTAACCGATCACCCTCTCGACTGCCTCACCTGCGAAGTCAATAACAATTGTGAGCTTCAAAC
>CALMWS010000280.1 GCA_937870795.1 uncultured Bacteroidota bacterium
ATTTATTCATTACTTTTTTATTTGATTTTGAACAAATGTGACAACAAATGTTTTAGATTAGGTAATAATTCACTAACAATCAATGATCATGACAAAATTTCGATTTTACTTGTCCCTTATGGGATTAATGGCATTCTTCACCATGCATGCCCAGATTACTACACCTGCTGCAAGTCCATCGTGCAAGTTGGAACAAAAGGTTGGATTAACGGAAATAAAAATTGACTATTCCAGACCCAGTGCCAAGGGTAGAAAAATTTTTGGTACAGATGGCGTGGTTTCTTTTGGAAATTTTTGGAGAACCGGAGCTAACAACGTAACAAAAGTTTCATTTTCTGAAGATGTAACGGTGGAAGGGACCGCCGTGAAAAAAGGAGATTATGGCCTACTTACCAAACCAGGTGCAGAAAGTTGGGTAGTGAATTTATACAAATACGATGGCAGCAACTGGTCAGCTTATATTGAAAAAACTCCTGATGTCTCTGTAACTGTTAAGCCTAAGATGTCTGGAAATTACATTGAGACTTTTACCATGGATATTGCTAATGTAGAAACTGCCAAGGCTATATTGATGATCAGCTGGGAAAAAACCATGGTTCCCGTTCAAATTGGGGTGGAGGTAGACAAAGTTGTGATGGCGAGTATTGAGAAGGTTATGGCCGGACCAAGCAGCAACGACTATTACAATGCAGCATCTTATTACCACGATTCTGGTCGCGATCTGGAACAGGCACTTGAGTGGGTACAGAAAGCCACCAAAGTACCAAGTCCAAAATTTTGGCAAGTGAGAAAAGAGTCATTGATTTTGGCTGATTTGGGCAGGTACAAGGATGCCATTGAAGCTGCTAAATTATCCAAGGAATTGGCCGCAGCGGCAGGCAACGATGAGTACGTAAAAATGAATGACCTATCCATCGCAGAGTGGATGAAAAAATAATGACCAGGATAGGTCCGCAAAAACGAAAATTTGCGGGCCTATCTTTACCAACTTAGTTTAAGTTGGACTTTTATTTCTGATTTTGAGTCACCTTCTATCTCATTATCTGTATCTGCACTGATCTTATCAAGATCAGAGTATTTTGTAACTGCATATCTAAATTCCAGGGTTGCCCACCTATTTATCTGACATCTCGTATTGAAGTAAAATCTCTTGCCTGTACCTGACACAAACGGTAAGGCATATTCATACAATATATCATTTTCATAGCTGTATATTCTGGTGTTAAATCCCTGGCTTTGAAATACCATAAAGCGTGACGTAAATGAAAAGGGCGAAGCCATTGGTTTGTAAATGACATCCTGATAAAGCATAAAGCCAATTTCTGATGATTTCTGCTGCCTGTATTGATTGATTTCAGCTCTTGCTCTAATTTCCCAGCTTTTGTGCAGGTGGTGCGCCAAATGAAGCCTATATTTGATTCTTTTGATTCCCTCCAGAATTTGGGTTTTAAATGCTGCCGAAGAAGAATTGCTTTCCTTGTTTTCAATGAAAAGCTGCAGATAGGCAGAGAATTTTCTTTTTATTGTATGTTCCAATCTTACCCCATATTCTGATCCGGCGGTTATTCCATCCACTTTGTATTTCAACCAGGTATTGTCAAAAAAGTCTGCATAAGCTGCTATTTTCCATTGGAAATGGGGTCTAAGCTCCAAGCCAAAATAAAGCCCTTGTTCTGCCTGAGACTTACTTGATTCGCCGAAAGCATTGCAGTTCAGGCATTGATATTTCTTATCATAGTTTCTGTATAGTAGGCTTACATCCATTTTCCTGTCAAGCGATAGTAAGAGGCCAAACAGATGTGCCTGGGCCCCATTTTTACTTAACGCACTTTCGCCAAAGAAAAAGATATTTCTGAATCGCCCGCTATAATCAAAGCTGGTGTTATTCGTCGTAGAACCAACGGGTTTATAAATTTCATATACTTTATTGCCATGTGCAATGCTGTGACTAAAACCATAATTTAAATGGTAAAGACTGCATTTGAAATTTTTATACTGATAACTCAAACAAAACCCATAATTCTTTTGCCTGGCATTGGCTTTGTATTTTATTTCTCCTTCTGTTCTGTGATATCCCGTAACCGGAAATGAACTGATCTCAAAATGGGTCGAATCTCCATTGTCATTCGACAGCACACTGTCAATAGCCTTGGATGAATATAACATATGAAGTTCAAAATTGTGTGCAACTTTAAAACTTGTGGCAATACCTCTGAAATATAAATTTTCATTAATGGAAGTATAGGGTCTAAAGACCTCTCCATTCTTCTTAATATTCATTACCATGGTGGATTTTCCTGCTCCAAAACCATTGTGTATAATGAGGCCTTGTCCAAAACTTACAGCATAATCGCCTATGATTAGATTGTTAATTCTACGCCATTTTTTAAGTTGACCATAAATAGAAACATGGTCAGCAATCTTCGTTTTTTGATTCCATACTATGGTTTCACCGGCGTCTTTTTCAGCTATAATACCAAATTTCAGATAATTGCCACTTTGCCATTTGTACCTCACAGAAGCATAATTGGGTGAACCTACAAATTTTGGTTTTCCCAATAAACTATCGACCCTATAGCCACTGGATGTTTGTAACACCCTTTTGCATTTTATGTACATAGCACCATGTCCTTCTTGTAATGCAGCCAGCGACATGGGTCGGGAAATTCCCAAATGATTTACATTTATAAAAGGTAAGATCATGTTTACCTCTTCTGCTGATAAGGATGCTATTGATTGAAGTTCCTCCGCGCAGAGGAAAGGCCCGTAACGATGCCTGTGATTGAGAATGTCTAAAAGTTTTGCTTCCGCAAGAAAAAATAGGTTTTTTAGCTCATCAATGGAGGCTTTGTTTAAATCAAGTGGGTGGTCCCTCAATTCTTCGAGATATTCCAATTGTGGCGCGTATTCAGAGGCATCACTTTGGTTGGATTCAAACCATGATTCCAGTAAAAGTTCAACAGGTGTATTGGTCGATTGGGCAGATAAATTAATCTGAATACCAAAAAAGCAAACCATGCCCAGTGTGAGAGCGAGTAAAATTTTCATAAGTCATAGCGTTAATTCAATTGCAATTTACAGGAAAATCAGATAACGTGCCAGTTTTTTATATGTTCGTAAAGTTTTGCCATAGGCAAACCCATTATATTGGAAAAGGTGCCATCTATCCATTCTACCTTGCACAGACCAATCCAATCCTGGATGCCATAAGCACCCGCTTTATCAAAAGGTTTACATGTTTCAAGATAATAATGAATTTCATCTAAGTCTAACTTAGCAAAACGAATGTCGGATCTTTCTGTAAAAGATTTTGTTCGATGTAGATCTGCAATACAAACGCCAGTGTAAACCTGATGCACATTTCCTGACAGTCGACTCAGAATTTCAACAGCATGCTCGTAAGATTCAGGTTTTCCATATACAATGCCATCCAATACTACTATAGAATCTGCAGTTATAATCAGCTTGTCTTCGGTGCATAATGACAAACAGGGTTGTGCTTTTTTAATAGCCAGGTATTCGGCTATTTCATCTTCCTTTAAATTATCCGGATAATCCTCTTCAACGTCAAAACTGACGACATCCACATGGAAACCGGCTTGCTCTAAAATGTGTTTTCTTCTGGGTGATTTAGAACCCAATATTAACTTTTTATTCAATAATTCCATGGGGTACAAACAAGGGGCTAAACATTAACAAATAAATTAAACCAAGTAGCAGGATCAATTTCAAAGCATTGGCACTCTTATGGTAAGCATCACGATCTCTGCTCTTTTGTATTTGTATTGCCACTTTAACTATAGGGGCAATAACAAAAACTATTGAAAAAATTTTCTGGTGGAAGGAATGAGGGAACCAAACATTAAAAATTACTAAACTTAGGATTGTTATTCCAAGGCAAACCGCGATAAGATTTTTTACAAAATCAATGCCTTGCATAATGGGCAATGAAAAAGAATTTATAAGCATGTCACCTTCCATATCTTCAATGTCTTTGACCCATTCCCTGACCAGATTGATGACAAAAGAAAACCAGGAAAAGCCTGAAAACAATACGAGTACTTTATGGTATTCAACAGAAAGCAAATATCTTCTTTCTGCAATAACCAGAATTATACACACAAATGCTGTCATGCCAGCTACGACCAGATTGCCGCTGAGGCCTGCTTTTTTTAGTCTAAATGCATACCACCATAAAATAAAACAGGCTCCAGGGTAGAGGGTTAATAGCGGTAAATTTTCGGTTGCCCATGCCAGGTAAGCGGCAATCAACAAACCCGATACTAATAGAAAAAAATAGTAGAACCAAGATGCGTGTACCGTCAGCTGCTGGCCTACCCAGGTTTTATGGGGTTTATTGATGATGTCGGCTTTGTAATCGTAGATATCATTGATTAGGTAGCCACCTGCTGCTATGGTAAGGGTGCATAGTACGAGTAAAAAAAACTGCAAAGGGGAAAGTGAAGCTTTTTCAATGTTTGGTAAATAGATGCAATAATGCAAGATAAGTTGCGTAAATGCAATTAAAAATAGATTTAGGGGTCTGATGACCTTGAGATACGCCATCACTTTACAAAATGGATTATTGACATTTAGTTTGTAACCAATGGGTTAGTAGCCTTACGCCATAGCCTGTAGCGGTCCTTGATTTGTAAAATTCAGAATCGGTAAAACTCACACCGGCGATGTCAAGGTGTACCCATGACTTGTGGTCTTCGGTAAACGCTTCTAAAAATTTGGCGGCAGTTATTGCACCGGCAATGGGGACACTGCTCAAGTTTTTGATGTCAGCAATGTCACTTGCCATTAGGTTTTTATAGTCATCCCAAAGGGGTAATCTCCAAACTTTTTCTCCGGTGAGGCAGCCTGCCTGGTAAAGTTCGGAAGCCAATTCATCATTTTGAGTAAACATACCTGCTGCGGTATAGCCCAAAGTGGCCACGCAACTGCCAGTCAATGTTGCCAGATCAACGATGCATTGCGGTTGATAATTTTTGACCATATATGATAGCCCATCTGCCAATACCAATCTGCCCTCTGCATCTGTATCAATGATTTCGATGGATTTGCCGCTATAACTTCCTATTACATCTCCCGGTTTATAGGCTCTTGAACCAATGGCGTTTTCAGCTGCAGGAATTATACCAATCAGATGAACAGGCAAAGACAATCTGCTGGCAGCTTCAATAGAACCTATAACAGCGGCTGCTCCACCCATATCACTTTTCATTAAATGCATGTTGTTGGAACTTTTGAGCGAAATACCCCCGGTGTCGAAAGTAATTCCTTTGCCAATCAATCCAATTTTGTGTTGAATTTTCCCCGCAGGTTTGTATTCAATTATTATAAAAGCAGCTTCTCTTTCACTTCCTTTGCCTACTTCGTATAATGCTTTTAAACCCGTTTTTAACAAGGCATTGCCTTTCACCACTTTTACACCAAAACCGAGTTTTGACCCTAATTTTTTAGTAAAATCTGCGAGATAAGAAGGGTCTTTGATATTAGATGGTAAATTGACAAGATCCATGGCAGTCTGGCTCCCGGCAGCAATGGCTGAAGCAGTGGCATATGCTTTTTTTGCAAATTTTTGGGGTGCATAAATTTCTATGTCCCTACCAGAAATACCATTAGCATCCTTTTTATAGTGTTTTAGAGTGTAGCCGGCATGGATAATACCAATCATGCAAAGTCTGAGCTGATCTTCGTTGAATTGCTCAGCGTTGACTACAATCTTTTCCGGGATGCGATTGATCTGGTTGACAAGTTTTCGAAAGGGGTTTATCAATTGTTCTGCCCCATTCCTTTTTCCCAAACCCAAAAGCCATCGTTTCTTATGATTGGTGGCATGCTGAGTTGTGTATATTTCACCCAACTCGGCTTTAAACTCTGAAGGCCTTGAAAAACCGGTGCAATTTTTATAATCAAAGATGTCAACATCATTTTCAAATATGGGCATTATCAAATGATGGTTGAGGGCTAATTTTTGTGTTAAACTAATTTTCTGCATTGATTTCAATTTGAATATAACCAACTAAGGGCTTTTGGGAATTCCTGTCCCCAGAAATATTCCTGATGGGTGCCCTCAGGGTTATGACTTTCCATAATGTCGATTTGGCCGGTTTTTTGTTCTCTGTTTTTTAATATAGCTCCTAAAAAATCCATTGAAGGCTTTAGTGAATGGCTTTCTTGTCCTCCGGAATACAGATAAATTTTGGTAAAGCCACTTGGATTGAAATGGGTAGCTTGTTTGAATACCTGTTCTGAAATCCATATACTTGGACTAAAAATCATCATATTACCAAAAACATGGTTGTGGTGAAACCCCGCATAAAGGCTAATAAGTCCACCCATGCTGCTCCCTCCAATTCCAGTAAATTCCCGGTCAGTTTTTACCCTGAAATTTTTATCCACATGTGGTTTTAGATCCTCCATCATAAATTGAAGGTACTGTTCTCCTTTTTTTTCTGTGAATTTGGGGTTGTCATAAGGCAGATATTCAGCTATTCTTTCCTTTCCCCCATGGTCAATGGCAATCACTATGACCTCAATACCTTTTTCTGCAAGCATTGCCAATTGTTTGTCGACTCCCCAATTGCCAAAAGGAGCATGATCGTCAAATAAATTTTGGCCATCGTGCAGGTACAAAACAGGATAGGTTTTGCCACTTGTATGATAATCATATGGCAATAAGGCAGCCACCCTTCTTCTTCGGTTGAGATGTGGGATTAGATAATCCTCATCTATGATAGAAATGATGGGTTTCTTTAAACTTGGTGGGTTCATCTATCAAAGATAACAATAATGTATTTTTAACAAGGCCTCAACCACCTTTTTGCAAGGATTATTGCATAAGAAAAATCACGAAGTAAAAGTTAAAAATTTGATAAATAGCTGATATTCAATATTTAAGACATGTTAACTGTTGTTTGAGACTAATTATATTGTTGTTAACACCCCGAGTAAAGTCAATTGCTTATTTTTGCATCATAAAAATTAATAATATGAACATTACCACGCTGGTTTTAAACATAGGTATTGTAGCTGCTCTTTTTTCGCTACTTATCATTTTTGTGCTAAAAAAGCAAAAATCCTATTTAATGACTTATCTACAGTCATTTTGCGGCGTCCTGTTTGTGTTTTCGGGATGGGTCAAAGCCATTGACCCGATGGGTACAGCCTTTAAAATGGAGCAGTATTTTGGTGAGTTTGAATCTGCATTTTCGGAGACATGGATGTCTTTCATAGCACCAGTTTTTCCTGCACTATCCAGTGTTTCGATCTGGTTTTCTGTGGCCATGATTGTTTTTGAAATTGCCCTTGGCATTGCTCTTTTTATAGGGTACAAACCCAAACTCTCTGCCTGGCTGTTTCTAGCACTGGTTGTGTTTTTTACGATTCTTACAGGTTTTACCTATCTCACAGGTTATGTTCCCGGAGGGGTTAATTTCTTTGACTTTGGCAATTGGGGAGCTTATAAAGCATCCAATATGAAGGTAACAGACTGTGGCTGTTTCGGAGACTTTATCAAACTGGAACCTAAAATTTCATTTTTTAAAGACATAGCGTTGTTGTTTCCTTCTGTCTATTTTGTTTTGAAGCACCCACAAATGCATAGTTTCTTTACAGATAAGAAGGCTGGATGGTTGATGGCTGGATCAACTGCTGTCCTAATTTTGTATTGCATGTATAATTTTATTTGGAATGAACCGCACATTGATTTTCGTCCATTTAAAAATGGTGCAAACATAGCTGCGATAAGGGCACAAGAGGACAAAGCTCAGGCAGAAGTTAAAATTGTTGCTTTTTCCATTAAAGATAAAAAATCGGGTAAGATTACAGAAGTAGGATTTGATGAATACATGAAAAATGCCGAGAAATACGGGGATGATGCCAATTTTGAAGTGCTGGAGCAAATTAAAACAGAAGCATCCATCCCGCGAACAAAGGTATCGGAATTTGAAATCACGGATTTTGATGGGGTAGATTTTACTGATAAGTACCTTGCCAATGCAAAGTATCATTTTATGGTAATTTCTCCCAAAGTAAAATTCAGCACTGAATCTGTAAAAGCAACTGTGCAGGATTCCATATTTATGATAGACAGCAGTGATGTGCAGAAACCTGTGAAGAAGTTTTTGAAAATGATGAATAAAGAAATATCAAAAACCAATTTTATATGGCCGACTGGATTTATAGCCGACCTCAAATCCATGAAACCTATTTTGGATGAGGCCATGTCAAAAGGACAAGAAGTATCAATAGTCATTGGAGGTATTTCAAAAGAAGCCGCTGCTGACCTTGCCGAAGAAACGGGTATAAAAGCCGAGTACCTGACAGCCGATGATATCTTACTAAAAACCATAATCAGGTCCAATCCTGGCTTAGTATTGTGGAAGGATGGTGTTATTTTGCAAAAATGGCACAAGAAGCAGTTACCCGTTTATGCCCAAATAGCATCCACGTTTATAAAATAGGTGGTAGTGACGGAAAGAATCAGTGTTTTTGATATATTTAAAATTGGCATAGGCCCATCCAGCAGCCATACCATGGGGCCGTGGAAGGCAGCTTTACAATTCGTTGAATGGTTGGAGAGAGAGGGAGTGCTGGGTGATGTTATCAGCGTTGATGTTTGGTTATACGGATCTTTGGCAAAAACAGGCAAAGGACACGGCACAGATATGGCAGTGGTTTTGGGACTTACAGGTGAACATCCTGAATTCGTGCCTGTAGATAAAGTAATTCCAACATTTGAAAACGTAGATGTTACCGGAACAATCTTACTCAATGGCAGGAAAGAGGTGTCTTTCACTACGGAGAAAAACATTCATTTTTTGTATGACCAAATGCTGCCTTACCATGCCAATGCCCTCACATTGGTGAGTCATTTTGAAGGCGAACACAGCAGGGCAAAAACCTACTATTCTGTTGGAGGAGGATTTGTGGTTTGTGAAGGAGAAGAAGAAGGACAGGAAGATGGAGTTGCCATACCTTTTCCCATAGATAAAGCAGAGGAATTGAATTTTTGGTGTGCTCAGGAAGGAAAAAAGATATCTGAAATTGTTTGGGAAAATGAAAAATGTTGGAGGAGTGAGGAAGATATCATAGAAGGCATTCAAAAGTTATGGGATGTTATGCGTGAGTGTATTTTTTCTTCCTGCAAAAAAAATGGGGCTCTGCCAGGGGGTCTGGATGTACAGCGCCGTGCTTTTGCCATGGCTGAAAAACTTTTACCAGGTCAAAGCAATATTGAAAATGCAAAGCAATGGATGGAAGCCATCAAAGAGCAGGAACAAACTTTTAGTTCCACCTTAAAATGGCTTAGTTGTTTTGCATTGGCCGTTAATGAAGAAAATGCCCATTACGGCAGGATAGTAACCGCACCTACTAATGGAGCTGCAGGAGTTATTCCGGCAGTACTTATGTACCATTTGCTTTTTTCACCCGGAGCCAAACAGCAAGACATTGTTACTTTTATGATGGTTGCCGGCGAGATGGGAAGTTTGTTTAAAAAGGGAGCCACCATATCGGCTGCAATGGGAGGATGTCAGGCTGAAATTGGAGTTTCATCGGCAATGGCCGCAGCAGCGCTCACAGAATGCCTTGGTGGTAACTATGAACAGGTAATGATGGCAGCAGAAATTGCGATGGAACACCATTTAGGTCTAACGTGTGATCCCATAGGAGGACTGGTACAAATTCCATGTATAGAAAGGAACACAATGGGTGCTATCAAAGCGGTGACAGCATCACAAATTGCCCTCGAATCTGATCCTACCAAAGCCAAGGTGACACTTGATGGTGTAATACGTACTATGAAAGTAACCGCAGAGGATATGCACCACAAATACAAAGAAACTGCAGATGGAGGGTTGGCTGTGCATATACCCGTTAATATTGTAGAGTGTTGATATTCAGGCATATAAATAGTATGAAGGCAGAAGGTTTTATTAAAAAACCGCAAACAAAATTGAAATATTTTTTTCACAAAATACTTGTGTAGAAGTGATAATTAGCTTACTTTTGCAGTCTCTAAAGAGAGAAAGGAAGAATGGCAGAGCTGGTTTATTGCACCGGTCTTGAAAACCGGCGTACCTGAAAGGGTACCTGGGGTTCGAATCCCTATTCTTCCGCTATGGCGCTGTTTTACGGCGCCATTTTTTTTTACCTAAAATTAACATAGATTTTAGTTTAAATTTGGGTAAGTATCTATATTTTCACCATAAAAAAGTGTTCAAAAACTTATCTATCAGGCAATTGACATATTTTGTTATCGCCTGTATCAGTACGCTATACCTGGTTTTTATTTCAATTCATTATTTACTCTCGCATTATTTTGAGTCGCCCTGGTTGCAGTTGTTCGTTGTATTTATGGGCTTGGGCATTAACATTTATATTGTCAAAAATGTGTTGGAACGTTTTGTTTTTCGCAAGATCAAAGTGATTTATAAAATCATCAGAGATTCAAAACTGACCAAGAAAGAAAAAGAATCGGTTGATATTGGATCTGCTACTTTTGAAGCTGTGACAGAAGATGTGATAGAGTGGACACGTGATACCCAACAAGAGATTGAATCTCTTAAGAGTTTGGAGGAATACAGAAAATCTTATGTTGGCAATATTTCGCATGAATTAAAAACACCCATTTTTTCCATTCAAGGCTACCTCCATACTTTGCTTGACGGGGGCCTGGAAGATGAAAAGATCAATCGAAGTTACCTCGAGAAAGCTAGCAGCAATGCAGACAGGCTGCAAAACATTGTTGAAGATCTGGAAACCATCAGCAAACTTGAATCAGATGCATTGGCATTGGAGTTTAAAAAATTTGATATTAAATCTTTAACAAGAGACATATTTGAAGACCTTGAAAAAATGGCGGGTGAAAAACAGATCAAACTTCAATTCAAAGACGGCGCATCTCCCAATACAATGGTCAACGCAGACAAGGAATGTATCCGGCAGGTAATGACCAATTTGTTGGTAAATGCTATTAAATATGGCAAAGAAGGAGGGAGTGTTAAGGTGAGTTTTTACGACATGGAATCTCAAATTCTGATTGAAGTATCAGACAATGGGGTAGGGATTGAAGAAAAACACCTTAAACACCTTTTTGACCGTTTTTACAGAGTGGATACAAGTAGGTCAAGAAAAATTGGGGGGTCGGGTCTTGGCCTGAGCATAGTTAAACACATTGTTGAAGCACACAATCAAACCATCAATGTAAGAAGTACCATAGGATTGGGAAGTACATTTGGCTATACATTAGAAAAGGCATAAAAAAAGCCGGCTTTCACCGGCTTTATCTTACATTTCTTCTTCGTCGTCGCTTTCTTCGTACGGTTCTTCGTAATCTGTACTTTCGTCATCGGTGATATCAATATCATCTTCTTCAAAAGTTTCTTCGGGTCCTTCTGTAAAGCTATCAAGATCCTTAAGAATTTCATCCAGTTCATCGTCTTCATCATCCAGCTTTTTAGGCGACTTGCCACCGCTGCCAGGTTTTTTGATGACCTTGGTAATGATTACTGGTTTTTTGGGTTCTGAGGTTTTCTTTTTCTTTGTTTCTTCTTCTTCCTCTTCACTGTCGAGATCGCGTTTACCTGCTGCTGCCTGAGCTGCCGCTACTACTGCTGCTGCCTGTTCTCCATGTTGTTTTGCGAGCACAGATTTTGTTGTTGTGGGCACAGCTATCAATCTTTTTTTGTCGATCAGCTCTCCGGTAACCGAACAGATTCCGTAAGTTTTGTTGCGAATGCGAACGAGCGCATTCTGGAGGTCAGAGATAAAAGTTCTTTGTCTTGTGGCCATTGAATTTAGCATTTCCACCTCGGATTGAGAGGATGAGAAATCGGTAAGATCTTTTGTAAAATCGCCACTTGTATTTTCAGTTATCTCCTTGATTTGTTCCATCAGGTTTTCATACTGGAAACGAGCTTTTTCAAGTTTGTCATCAATGATGGCTTTGAATTCTTCCAACTCTTTATCGGAGTACCTGTGAACAATGGTTTGTACCGGTAATGATGGGGGGTCTGGTTGCATATTTCTTTTTTCCTTTAAGTATTCTATTTTTGCCTGGTTGTCGAATGAATTTTCCAGCTTTTCCAATTGAGCTTTGTCAATTGTCTTTAATGGTTTTGCTGGCTTCCTTTCAACTATTGTTTTTTCTGTACCTTTAGAACCCGCTGTGGCCTTTGCTTTCGGCTTGGGTGCAGCTGTTTCTTTGGTTTTAACATTTGCCTTGCTCTTAGCAGGTATTGGAGCAGGTTGAGGAGCTGCCGTGGCTTTTTCTACTTTTGGTTTAATCGTAGTTTTATTTGCGGTTGGTGCCACAGGGACTGTCTTTGCATCTGTTTTTGCTTTTGCCGCGGGCTTTGGTGAAGCTACCTTTTTTGTTGCAGTGGTTTTTGCTGGAGCCGGAGCAGCTTTTTTAACTTTAGGGTCTTGCTTCGCAGGCGCCGGTTTTGCAGGCACGGCTTTTGGTTTGTTTGCTACCACAGGTTTGGCCTTTGCAGCTGGCTTTGAAACTGCTTTGGTATTTGTATCTTTCTTTTTATCAACAGGTGCAGCTTTTTTAGGAGCTTCTACTTTTTTGGAAGCCACTGCTTTAGATGCTGGCTGTGCTTTAACTACTGCCTTGGCATTTCCTTTAACTGCTGTCTTTGGAGCAGCTTTTGGAGCAGCTTTTGCAGCAACTTTTGGAGCTGGCTTAGGTGTTGCCTTCGTTGCTGTCTTTTTTGCAGGAGCCTTTGCAGCTTGTTTAGCAGCTGGTTTAGAGGCGGCTTTTGCAGCTGGTTTTGCAGCCGGTTTTACTGCAACCTTAGCAGCCGGTTTCTTGGCAACTTGCTTTGATTTGTCATTCTTTTTTGTAGCCATTGCATCTGGTTTTGATGAAAATGAATCAATGTGCAAATGTAATCTGAAATTGTTTTAAATATCAAATTTTTTTAATGTATAATTTAAAAGTTTTTTGACTTTCCGGAACTTTTAAATGCGATAGACTAAAATATTGATATTTAGGATATTATGTCAAAAATGGAACTTTTTGAACAAGCCATGCTAAAAATAGGAAGGAAAATAGAGTGACCCCGAGAAACTTTTTTAAAAATGGTAAGAACTGCAGGGACAAAGAAATTGTCGGCAAGCAGGTGTGAAAGATACCATAAAGTTCGAATGGAATCGAACAAGTGTGCCAGGTATCTCAGGGTCATCTCCCATGTTGGTTTAGCAGTATTCAATATAAACCAATAATCGTACCAAAAACCAATTTTTATAACTGTTTTTTGAATCACCGCTAAATATTTATACATCCCATCCTTCAAGTTTGGAAAATAATTTAGCTTTGAACCCACATCAAGACAAAATATGAGTAAAATCAAAATGCCACTGACCATAAGCCAAATCATCAATATGAATGTTGGCTTTCTTGGAATTCAATATAGCTTTGGCCTCCAGCAAAATTCTATTACCCCTCTCTATACTTTTCTCAATGCGGATCCCGATCAGCTGCCCATACTCAATCTGGCAGGACCCATGACAGGTTTGATCATACAACCCATTATTGGTGCACTCAGCGATCGCACATGGTCACCCAAATGGGGAAGGCGGAAGCCTTTTTTTCTTGCCGGAGCCATTACCTGCAGTATTGCTTTATTGTTTATGCCATTCAGCACGTCCTTGTGGATGGCGGCCTCCCTGCTTTGGATTTTGGATGCCGGAAACAATACAGCCATGGAGCCCTACAGGGCTTTTGTTGCAGATAAATTGCCGAAAGAACAATATCCGTTGGGTTTTCAAACCCAGTCTTTTTTTACAGGTCTGGGTATTACACTTGCCGCTGTTTCTCCTACCATTTTCGCTACCATTATTGGCTCGGGTAAGTCGGCAACAGGCATTCCATATTGGGTATATGGCTCGTTTATAGTTGGTAGTATTATTTCCATTAGCACAGTCTCATGGTCTCTTTTTAAGACTCCTGAGAATCAACCTTCAGAAGAAGAGCTTTTAGAAATACAAAAAGGTAGAGGAAATATTTTCGCTCCTTTTAAAGATATCTTTGAATCATTGGTTTTCTTGCCTACAACATTATGCCAACTAGCAATAGTCTACTTATTTCAGTGGTATGCAATGTTTATTTACTGGCAGTATATTTCGTTAAGTGTGGCTTCCAGTATCTGGCACACCGATATCCAAAATAAAGAGCTTTACGACCAAGCCGCGCGTTGGACTTCCCTTGCAAATGGTTTTTACAACATTGTGACTTTTTTATCTGCTTTTGCCCTCGTTATTTTGGCACGTAAAATTACTGCCAGGTATGTGCACATGGTTTGTCTTGTTCTGGCTGGTCTGGCCATGATGGCCATTCCGATGGTGGATAATAAATATGTTTTATTCTTACCTATGGTAGGAATTGGCATAGCCTGGGCAAGTATGATGGGAATACCCTACATTATGGTAGCCAGTAGTATACCCCCTTCCAAAAACGGGGTCTATATGGGAATAGTGAATATGATGATCGTAATCCCGATGTTTATTGAATCGCTTAGTTTTGGGAAAATTTATGATCTTTTCTTAGACAGCACTCCCGGCAACGCTATTCGGTTTGCCGGCTTTTTGCTTTTGCTGGCAGCCGTAGCTACCCGGTTCATTCAAGTGAAAAAAGAACAATTTGATGCTGCTGCACCAGCGGGTCACTAACCTTCTTTTTTAATAAGATTTAGAAAGGCTGTCGGTAAAAAATCAACAAGGTCGCCTGCTTTCATGGCTTCTTGTCCAAATTTGCTGGCTGCACAGTCTCCCGCCAAACCATGAATGTATACCGCAAGGCATACTGCAATTTCTAAATCCGCATACCTTGCTACAAAACCCGTCATTAAACCTAAAAGCACGTCTCCACTGCCAGCTTTTGCCATTCCTGGATTGCCGCTGGTGTTGAAATAAAGTTTGCCTTCTGGAGTACTTATACTTGTGATGCTAGTTTTTAATACAATAAAACACTTCAATTCTTTGGATTTTTCAAGCTGAGTTGTCAGCCTCTCGGCAGATGTACCATGTTTGCCAAAAAGGCGATCAAACTCTCCTGGGTGGGGAGTTAAAACGCTGTTTGGGGGAAGTTTGTACAACAAATCTTTATCCTGTGCCAGTATATTTAATCCATCCGCATCGATG
The DNA here is from genome assembly GCA_937870795.1 of uncultured Bacteroidota bacterium. Taxonomy (GTDB): domain Bacteria; phylum Bacteroidota; class Bacteroidia; order Chitinophagales; family Saprospiraceae; genus JADKBO01. Next base: position 15,163 of record CALMWS010000280.1, read on the forward strand.
AGTAAGGGGCAGGGTTTCGTTGTAATCAAGGCTTGCAACAACTTTTTCTCAACTACCCGGGTACCCAGACCACAGCCAATACCAATGGCATCAAATTTTTGAAGTATTCCTTCAAATTGATTGCTTGGCAGAGCAAGCGACATGGCCTCAGGTACAGCCTGGATAACCTGTTGGACAATGCTTTCACGGCTCATTATGGTAGTCCAGCCGCATCCACTCCTGCTGCATGCATTGGTAGCCAAAATGGCTGCACCCACTTTGCCATCACTGCCGGCTAAAATGGCTGCATGGCCATAGTGCCCTTTGTGACTGGCTTTTTTTCGTATTGGGATTTGACGGCATGCCCAGTCCTGATCGAGATATTCAAATGGAGTATCAGCATAAAAAGGATTGACGAGGCCTATATCAACAGTATAAACAGTGCCTACAAAGTCTAAATTTTCTTCAATAAAAAAAGGCAGCTTGAGAGATTGAATCGTTAGGGTTGCATCGGCCTTCACACAATTTTCTGCTGCAACCAAGTCAATCATCATACCTGAAGGTAGATCAATGCTGATGATAGGTAAAGAGCTGCTGTTGATTTCATCAATTGCCTCAGCAACCAGGGAGGAAACCTCCCGGTTGGTGCCCGACCCCAAAATTGCGTCTACCACTACCGTTGTTTTCTTGAGCCCGGACAAAGTGTCCTTTTTCCATTGACTCAATTCTACATTCCCACATGCTAGTAGTTGTGATTTCATAAATTTATAATCTGCGCTGGGTGTATTACCCATATTTACTTCAACCACTCTTACATTGTAAAAATTATTCCGAAGAACCCTGGCAATCACCATGCCATCACCTCCATTGTTGCCCGTTCCACAAATGATGATAAATGGGGTATTGTGATCCGTAAATAACTCCATTATTTTTCGGGATAGAGCATTGCCGGCCTGCTCCATCAATTGTGCGCTTGTAATGGCTCGATCAACCATGGTTTGCTGATCCCATTCTTTGATTTGTCTGGAGTTCAACAAGTACATATCTTAGTGTGTTATTATTATACATTGACAAGATATGGAATTAAGTCAGATTTTACAAGGAATAAAGGTGGTTGAGTTGGCCAGTGTTTTGGCAGGGCCTTTGGCGGGCAGTTTTTTAGCGGAGTTAGGGGCAGAAGTTGTAAAAATAGAAAATGGCCCGGCAGGGGGTGATGTTACCAGAAACTGGAAGCTTCCGGAAGAATCAAACGAACATGGAGTTGGAGCATATTATCACAGTGCCAATTATGGTAAAAAAGTTTGTTTATTGGATCTAAAATCTGAAATGGATAAATCAAAACTTTACGACTATTGCAGAGAAGCAGATATAATATTGAGTAATTACCAGAAATTGACAGCTGAGAAGTTGGGTGTAGATTTGGAAAAACTGAGAAATATAAACCCCAAAGCAATATTGGTGCAATTAAATGCTTTTGATTATGATGATCCAAGACCTGGCTATGATCTGGTAATGCAAGCGGAGTCTGGATTTATTTCCATGTGTGGTCACGAAAGTGAGTTGGCCAAAATGCCTGTTGCAATGATAGACATTCTTGCAGCCCATCAAATCAAAGAGGCTGTTTTAATCGGGTTGATGCAGCGCAATCGTTCAGGTCATGCTTCTGTATTTCATGTTTCGCTTTATAAGTCTGCGCTCTCCGCTCTAGTGAATCAGGCAACTAATTTTTTGATGGCCAATCACGTGGCTAAACCCATGGGTACTTTACATCCAAATATAGCCCCTTATGGTGAGATCATTACATCAGCCGATGGCGTGCGACTCATGCTTGCTGTAGGGTCAGAAAGGCAGTTTGAAAAACTGGCCAATGTGTTGGGGTTATCAGAAGACAAACGAATCAAATATGAAACCAATCATAAAAGGGTGGTGCAGAGGGATCAGTTGCAACGTGATTTGCAGTATTTGACTGCCCAAAAACTATCTGAAAGTCTGGTGTCAGAACTCGAAAAAGAGCAAATTCCTTTTGCTAAGGTTAGAGATTTGGAACAAGTGTTGACAGATACTCAGAGTCTGCCAATGATATTGCCCAACAATATAGCAGGAAGATCAGATGGTAAATACATTAGTAACCTTGCCTTCTCTGCCGACTTCATTCAGGCCAATGGAAGCCATTGAGAAAGTCCGTTATTTCCATTTCTTTCTTTCCCTCGTATTTCACTTTTTGTAAGACCAAAAATCCGTCTTGGGTAGCAATATGCAGGTACTTTTTTTTATCACTGTGTATACTTCCTGGCATATACTGGTGTTGATCATGAAGGATGTCGCATCTCAAGACTTTCATTTCCTGACCCATAAATTCAAACCAGGCACCAGGAAAGGGATGTAGACCTCTTACAAAATTTTGTACATCCAGAGCTGTAGTGTTAAAATCGATTTGGCATGTTTCGTGAAATATTTTCGGCGCATGACAGGCCATTGCATCATTTTGTGGCAGGTAATGTGCGCTTCCGTCTGCGATGTCTTTGAGGGCTATCATCAGTTCTTGTGCACCCAGAATTTTCAATTTAGTGTATAAACTGCCGAAGTCGTCGTTATTTTCTATAGGTATGGATTTTTGCCTGACTATTCCACCTGTATCAATTTCATGTTGTAGCTTAAAAACAGTTACCCCTGTTTCTTTTTCACCTCTGATAATTGCCCAGTTGATGGGTGCAGCTCCCCTATATTTGGGTAGGAGGGAGGCATGTACATTGATGGTTCCGAGCCTTGGCAGATCCCAGACCACCTGAGGCAACATTCTAAAGGCGACTACTACCTGTATGTCATGCTTGTAGGATTTCAATTCGGCTATAAAAGAGGGAGCTTTCAAATTTGATGGCTGTAACACCGGTATCCCTTTATCAATAGCAAATTTTTTAACCTCGGTGGTGAGTAATTGTTTTCCACCTCTTCCTCCCCATTTGTCTGTAGCAGTTACCACGGCAACTACCTCGTGTTCTGAAGCTAGCAATGTAGCCAGTGAATCAACAGCAAAGTCGGGACTACCCATAAAAATTATTTTCAATCCGCTCATACCTTAGTTTTGAAATAAGAACAAATTATCAAGCGTGGTTCCCAACCATAGCTTAACGGAAATATACGCGTTTATTTTCTCAGGCCTCAATGCCATATTGTCGATCACTACACTGCCAATATCCGCTTTAAGTTCCATTTTATACTTTTTGTTCATGTCAGCAACATTTTTATTGACCTGATCCTGAACTTGATTGAGGTTCTCTGCTATATTAAAATGCAACATTTTTTCAAGCTCATTTTTAATTTTTCCTTTTAACAACCACGAAGCTGCTTTGTGGAGCACATTGCCGGTCTTAACGGAAATTTCCACCTGATCGCCATACAACAGTGACTTTGATTTGTCAAATGAGGGAATGCCTAATAAAATTAGTTTTCCATTAAAGGAGCCTTTTACATCAACAGCCAGTTGTAGTCGACCACTGCTTTTACCTACCTCAATGTTAACTACTTCGATGGTCTTACCTGCTTCGGAAAACTTTTTTCCTTCGAAATTTTTCTTCGCTACATTTTGCAGATGGCTGTAGTCCAGTTCCATTATCAATTGTATCAAAGAACTGTCCCTGACTTTGTCTTTCCAGGCAAATGGTGGTGTTTTTATTTTAAACTGATCCATACCAGGCTTACCTGAACTTAAATTTACCTGAGTTTTAAGAGATATTTTCCCTTCAATGTAATTTTTGGTATTTAAGGCAGGCGTCAAAAATGCAGAGTCAGCTCTCATTTGAAACCACCCCCCATAGATGCTGTCTAATTCAAAGGGCGTTAGGGTATATTTGGCTACTTCCTTGATGATCAGGGGTAGGTTGTATTCCTCTTTCATGGAGTTGTCTATGTTTTTCTCCATGTCTGTTCTGGTTTTTCTTATTACAAAGTTTGCCAAAGTTTCTATGGGCAAATTGAGTATTCCCAAATCAATGGCCGGTTTTTTTGTCCACTTATGTTCAACCAACATTGTTTCCGTTTTCAAAACCCAATCTTTCTGAATATCAAAATTTGAGAGAAAGGTCATTTCAAGATTGCCCGTGGCTTTAAAATCTTTGATAAAGGTTTTTTTGACTATGTCTACTTGAAGGGGTAGGGTTACCATAGCACTTTTGCCCTGAAATTCAACCAATACATTACCTATTCGTTTAAGCTTAATGGTGGCATTGTAGTCGTCAAACTTAAGTTCTTCTTTCATCATGGCATCCATTACAAAATTGAAAGTATCGGTAAGCGACTGCTTTTTAATTTTATAATTTATATTGATGGTGGAATTGAGGTCGGGGGCTACAAAATAATCAGGTTCCGCTGCCGCTTCCGTAGCCTTTTTACTGCTGCTGCAGCCACCCAAAAATATGCCAGGTAGTGAAAATAATAGGGCCGCACTTATGCAAAAAAGAAAGCCACGGATGCTTGTGTTCATTTTTTTTATATCTTGTAGATTGGCAAAGGTACGAAATGAGGTTTTTTTTTCACATTTCATTTAAAGGCACCCACTACAGCGGGTGGCAGAGGCAGACAAAAGGCATTGCTTCGATTCAGGAAGAATTGGAGAATGCATTGCATAAGGTCACAGGCAGCGAAACTCCGGTCATGGGCTGTGGCAGAACAGATGCAGGTGTGCATGCATCCAGTTTTTTTGCGCACTTTGATGCCTCTACTTGCCCGGATATCATTAAACTCAATTATACGCTACCGGCAGATATTGTGATTCATCAGGTTTTTCAGGTTCAGCAGGATGCACATGCCAGGTACGATGCTTTGTCCAGAACCTATGATTATTTTATCCATGCCTCTAAAAATGCTTTTCAGGATGAATTGAGTTTTTTATATGGCGGCAAAATTATTTTTCCAGAACGGGTGCATGAAGCTTGTGATTACATTTTAAAAAATCAGGATTTCAAGTCATTTTGCAAAACACCCGAAAGGCATAAATCTACTGTATGTACCATATATGAATGTTATTGGGAATTCGATTTTGATGAAGGGCGACATCATTTTAGAATAAAGGCAAACAGATTTCTTAAGTCAATGGTTAGAATATTGGTCCACGATTTGTTGGCTGTAGGGGAGGGGAGAATCTCACTTGAAACATTCAGGCAATGTCTTGAAGGCAACAGAGATAGTCAAATACATCAAATAGCCTATCCCCAGGGACTTTATCTTAGTGAGATAGAATACACTTATTTAAAAGTAGAACAGCCTAAAATTAAACTTTATTAAACCTGGGATTCTTTCACACGTTTGCCAAAATATTTTGGATGTACAAGCAGAAGACCGAAGGACTCACCATCTTCTTTCCCGGTTTTAGAGTGGTGTGCACCATGAGCCCTTAATACGGCTCTGGAATAGGGGTTGTCCAATTGTTTGAACCAGGAAAAGCGGCGATGGATGTATACATCGTGGATTAAAAAATAGATGATACCGTAAATCAGTATGCCCAGCCCCACGAAAATTAGTTTCTGTAATGAGGGCATTGTTGTGCCAAGGATAAAACAGCTAGCACTTGGAATGGCAAAAACAACAAAAAACAGGTCATTTTTTTCAAAAAAACCATCTTTCTCAAAATGAGGTTTATGATGGTCTTCATGCCAGTTCCAACCAAAGCCATGCATAATGTATTTGTGGGCCAACCACGCTACACCTTCCATTCCTAATACGGCTGCCAATACGATTGCAATGTTCACCATTTAATTCCTATTTGAATCTAAAATGTCAATACGGACGAAAAGTTTAGTTTTTGCCAGACTTTCTTAAATTGAAAAGTATTGGAATGAAGAAAATTCCCAAGGTTAAGATCGAAAATCCCCAGTCGGCTTCGTGACTTGCGAGAAACTTACTGATGTATAAAGCAGGAAAAAAATGCTCTACCAGTGCCAGCATCAATTTTAAACCCAAGACCCCGATTACTACAAAGGCACTTGTCTCCAAAAATGGGAATTTTTCCATCAGCGTTACAAAGCCTTGAGCCACAAATCGCATGGCCAGGATACCTAAAAATACACCCATCCAAATCAATAGAATGTTGTCTGAAAATGCAACTGCCGCAAAAACGTTGTCGATCGAAAATGTAAGATCCATAATCTCAATGGCTACAATGGTAGCCCAGAATGGGCCAATCAAACCGATTGTTTTTGTGTAAATCCAACTGTTTTCTGGTTTGTTGAGGTCGTCACTTTCTGTGGCGGTATTTTCACCTTTCCACCATTTCCAAACCAGGTACAAAAGATAGGCACCACCCAATGGTTTTAGCCACCAGAATTCCATTAAAATGGAAGCAAACAACAGGCACAGGCCTCTAAATACATAGGCTCCCAAAATGCCATATCTGAGCGCTTTGCCCCTTTGCTCTTTGGATAATCCCAATACCATGCTCGCTAAAACAGCCGCATTATCAATGGCCAACAAACTCTCAATTACAATTAAATTGAGGACAACAAGTAACGACTGAGCCGGATCTGATAAAATTTTATTTATCAGTTCAGTCATGCTTTCTGCACTTTAAATGATTCTTTCAGATTGACAGTAGAGTTAAAAACGGGGTGATTTTCACTATGGTCTCGATCTGCGGTATAATATCCTTTGCGCATAAACTGGTAGGAATCACCTTCTTTTGCTGCAGCCACAGCTCTTTCAAACCGTGCTTTTCGATTAATATTCAGTGATGCTGGATTGATAAAATCAAATACATCTTTGTCGTCGTGGCCGGCAGGAGTTGGATCGGTAAACAACTTATCATATTCTCTTATTTCTCCCTCGATGGCTGTTTTTGCATCCACCCAGTGGAGCGTACCTTTTACCTTTAGGCCACTGGTATCTGCACCACTTTTACTCTCAGGTATATAGGTGCATCTTAATTCAGTGACTTGCCCACTTTCATCTTTAACCACTTCGTTGCAGGTTATGATATACGCATGTTTCAATCTCACGCTTCCTCCCGGAAACAACCTGAAGTATCCTTTGGGTGGATCTTCCATAAAATCATCCCTTTCAATATACAACTCATTTGAAAATGACATGGTTCTTTCTCCCGCTGTAGGGTCTTCCGGATTGTTTTCAGCCGGTAATTCTTCACCAATGGCTGGGTCATAATTGGTTATTAATACTTTTACAGGGTCTGTCACCACCATGGCCCGGATGGAAGTACGATTAAGCTCTTCCCTTACACAAGATTCCAGCAACTCAATTTCTATGAGATTGTCTCTTTTTGCAACTCCCGCTTTTTCACAAAACATCCTCAAAGCTGCAGGCGGATAGCCTCTGCGCCTCATTCCAGCTATGGTGGGCATACGGGGATCATCCCATCCCGTCACTATGCCTTCTTCAACCAATTTTAAGAGTTTTCGCTTACTCGTAATCAGGTAGGTAACATTCATTCTGGCAAATTCAATTTGCCTGGATGGAAATATCTCAAGTTTTTCAATAAACCAATCGTACAATGGTCTGTGATGGGTAAACTCCAAAGAACACAATGAATGTGTAATGCCTTCAAGGCTATCGCTTTGTCCATGGGCAAAATCATACATGGGGTATATACACCAGGCATCACCAGTGCGGTGATGGTGTTCGTGTTTAATCCGATAAATAACCGGATCCCTCATATGCATGTTGGGAGATGTCATATCAACCTTCGCTCTGAGAACCCTGCTACCATCTTCAAATTTTCCTGCTCGCATTGCTTTGAAAAGTTCAAGATTCTCCTCTATGCTTCTGGATCTGTATGGACTTTCAATGCCAGCCTCGGTAGGAGTCTTTTTCATTTCGGCAATTTGCTCCGCTGTGCTGTCATCAACATAAGCCAGCCCTTTTTCGATCAGTTGAATGGCATAATTATATAGCTGTTCGAAATAGTCTGAAGCATAAAGAGCTTGTTCTTCCCACTCATACCCCAGCCACCTGATATCATTTTTGATGCCCTCTACGTATTCAGTATCTTCAGTAGTAGGATTGGTATCATCAAACCTTAGATTGGTTTTGCCCCCATATTTTTTTGCCAATTCAAAATTGATGGTTATGGCCTTAACGTGACCAATGTGCAGATAGCCATTTGGTTCCGGTGGAAAACGAGTATGAATCCTGCCCCCATGTTTGCCATTGCGCAAATCATCTTCAATGATCTCTTCAATAAAATTTAAATGAGATTTTCCTTCTGACATTGCTTGTTTTTTTATCTCTTATTTACATTCTTTCCGGCATATCGATGCCCAGCATTTTCATTCCTTTTTGTAATACTTCAGCTGTAACTTTGCAGATTCCCAATCTGAAATTTTTTTCTTCATGGGTTGCAGCCCCCAAAATTCTAACTTCGTGATAAAATCTATGAAATTCTTTGGCCAAGGTATAACAATAGTTGGCAAGGTGTGAGGGGTCGTAAACCCTGGCAGCCTCTGCTATTACACCTGGAAAAGAAGTGAGCAATACCATCAGAGATTTTTCGCTTTCTTCCAGAGCAGTTGGTTTTAATGATGGATTGAATTCAAAAACACCTCCTTTTCTGAAAATGGATTGTATTCTTACAAATGCATTTTGGATGTAAGGCCCTGTTTGTCCCTGCATGTCGAGAGACTCTTTGGGATCAAAAGTCATCCTCTTTTTGGGTTGTACTTTCAGGATGAAAAATTTCAAGGCGGCTAAGCCAATTTTTGTAAATACCTCTTGCTGCTGTAAGGCTGACAGTTCGGCCAATTCACCACGTTCAGCAGAGCTGGTGGCTGCTTCATTTACTACTTCATTTATCAGGTCATCTGCGTCAACAACGGTTCCTTCTCTTGATTTCATCTTACCGGTAGTAAGGTCAACCATACCGTAATTAAGATGATACAAACCTGTTGCATAAGGTTCTTTAAGCCTTTTTAGTATCTCAAAGAGTACTTTGAAGTGATAATCTTGTTCATCAGCTACAGTATAGATCATTTTTTGGAAGCCAAAGTCCTGGTAACGCAACATAGCCGTACCAATATCTTGGGTTATGTAGACTGAAGTGCCGTCGGAACGCAATACAATTTTTCTATCCATACCTGCATCTGTCAGGTCAATCCATACACTACCATCTGTTTCTTTTTCAAAAACCCCAATGTTCAAACCGTGGTCAACCGTGGCTTTGCCTAACAAATAAGTTTCAGATTCAAAATAATTTTTGTCGAAACTTACACCCAATTGTTGATAGGTGCTTTCAAAACCTTCATAAACCCAGCTGTTCATTTTATGCCATAGGGAAATAATTTCGTCATCATGGGCCTCCCATTTTTGAAGCATTTCTCTGGCCTCCCTGCCAAGTTCACTATATAAATTAAAATATTGATTTTTATATTCTTTAAAAAAGTTTGCCTCTTTTCCGGCTTCTACTCCTTTATCCTTTAGCAAAGTATCAGCCTCTGCTCCGTTTTGCCATAACTGGTATTCTTCCTGAAATTTTGTTTCAAACAGGACATAGTAATCCCCTACGAAATGATCACATTTGACGCCTGCCTGCTGAGGAGTAATACCCTCGCCAAATTTGTGCCAGGCCAACATGCTCTTGCAGATGGCAATACCCCTGTCGTTGATGATTTGTGTCTTTATAACTTCATAACCTGACGCTTCCAGGATTTGAGATAGTGACCATCCCAAAAGTATATTGCGGATGTGACCCAGGTGCAGGGGCTTGTTTGTATTGGGTGATGAAAATTCAACCATTACCTTTTCATTTTTGGCCTCACCGTGCCCAAATGATGGTTGGGTAAGGATTGCTGCTAATGCATGCTGCCAAAAATCAATTGATAGTTCCAGGTTCAAAAAACCACTGACGACATTGAATGAAGCTAAACCGGAGGTATGATTCATGAGGAAATCGCCAAGTGCTTGTCCCACTTCCGTGGGTGACTTGCCTGCTTCTTTGCTATAAGGGAAAACAGCTATTGTATAATCACCTTTGAATTCTTTCTTTGTAGGGTTGAGCTGTACTTGATTAGCAGCTACATCCAGCTGATATAAGGATTTTAACCCCTCCGAAACTGTCTGGGATATAGGTTGAAGAAAATTCATTTATTATTATACGAGGTTTGTAAAAAAACTAAAAATAGTTGTTCCATACTTTCTTTCCTCAACGTAATGGGGTGAGGATTTGAAATCATGATCAGGATTGTGTTCCAGAACAAAGATACCATTTTTATTCAAGAGGCTTTTTTCAAATATTTTGCCAGGTATCGATCTCAAATTAGGAAGGGGGTATGGTGGACCCGCAAAGATGTAATCATAACTGGTGTGACTTAATTCTATGAATTTAAAAACATCCATTTTAACCAGCGTAATTTTTTCCTGAATGCCCAATTCTTCAGATATTTTTTTTACAAACTGATGCGCAGGGCCAAAGTTATCTACGTAGGTTGCATCTGTACAACCCCTGGAAATGAATTCATAACAATGATTGCCTGTTCCCCCAAAAAGATCGAGCATCCTTGTTTCTGAAAAGTCAATTTTGTTCTGAAGTATGTTGAATAAGCCTTCTTTGGCCACATCTGTTGTGGGCCTTGTCGGCCAGTTTTTAGCAGGTGGTATAAACTTTCTACCCCCAAAATCACCGCTAATGATTCGCATGTGAACTGATATTGAGGTAATGATCGAAGTAAACATGATCTCCCAGAATTTCACTTTTTGTGGTGAATTTGTCTGAAGATAATGTATGAAGCTTGGGTATAAACCTGTACAAAAGTTGGTAAAAGGAAGAGTTTACTGTTATTTGTCCACTGATCCATACGGTAACCTGTTCAATGTTTAGTCCCAGCGCTTGTTGACAAGTTGCAAAAAGATAATAAATGGCATCTTCTGCTGTTTCGATTTGATATTCATTGAATAATCTGAAATCGTGGCTCGTTCCACAGGCAATGGTGATGCTTTTTTCTTTAAAATGAAGCCAAATTGCCGGATCTGAGGTAGAATGGTTAAAATGGGCCCAGGCCGTTGCAACATGTTTGTATTCCCAGTTTGAGTCAATTGAATTTTTATCTTCATACAGGCAATACGCATTTTGCGCCTGCCACAGGTCATACAGCAAATAATCTGCATTGAGGGTTGGCCTGTTTTCCATGGCTGAAAATGAAAAGGCTTTGCTGGTACTCATATAATACACCCTGGCTTCTTTGCCGGTCCAATACTGGCTGAAAGAAGTTAAGCGATCCCAGGGTAAGCTGGCTCTTTGAACCATTGTACCCTGATTATCGAATAGCCCATAAACAAAACTGTCTGCATCAGCGATGACAGACAGTTTTTTAATATCTTTTTCTAAAAAATCTGAGCTAAAATCAAGTTGGATCATTCCCAGTTTCCATTGAGGTTTGGAGTGGCAAGGTCTCCAAATTTCAACAATTTTTCAGGGTCAAAGTATTTGTCGTACTTCTTGTATTTGGGGTCTCCAAACTCTCCCATAAATGTTTTCCACTTTGTACCAACCTGCACCACTGGTACTTTGGTGCTTTGGTACTCAATGGTGTCTGCTGCAATTTCAAACTTTAAACCATTGGTAAAAGGTACGAAAGCCAGTGAATCAATGTTGATGCCCATGGCTTTGATTGAATCTATGGCAGGAGAATAGGATGTAGATCTGATGAACTTATCTTCATTGGTTGGATCGGTTGGATCGTTTTCGATTTTTTCAAAAGGAATTTTTTCATTTTTCAAAACATTTGTCAGTTCTTCGAAACTACCGGCAAAGGTGCCTTTGATAGATCTATAGATTTCCTGACTTGTTTTGATTTGCTTCAATTTTGCAATTACAACATCTACCCTACGACCTTTTTCTTCCTGGAAGGCAATAGGCTCCCTGATCGAGGTGTAAATCATGTAAATTAACAAAAAAATGAGGGCAGTCAAAAGAAGGTTTATGGCTACTTTCATAAGTATTTTTTTGTTTTGGTTTTTATAAAAAATTGATATAAAAAATTGAAATTCAATCAAAAAAGTAAAAAGTGCTTTTCTTTAACCCTTTTTTACATTTTATTAAGATGTAAATTTAGAAAATCTTGGTGTATGACAAAATTAAACTTTTTATTTGCAGCCGGAAAATGACCATATTAGCCATAGAAAGTAGTTGCGATGACACCTCCGCTGCAATTGTGGAGGATGGTCGTGTTTTATCCAATACAACGAGCACCCAAAAAATTCACGAACAATATGGTGGGGTAGTGCCGGAAGTTGCCTCCCGGCAACATCACATGGATATTTTACCAGTGGTTTTGCATTCACTTGCCATGGCAAATAGGCAAATGTCAGATATCCAGGCAGTTGCCTATACTAAGGGTCCGGGCTTGTTGGGTAGCCTTTTGGTAGGAAGTAGTTTTGCCAAAGCTTTGTCCCTTTCATTGGAGGTGCCTCTGATAGAAGTTCATCACATGAAAGCCCATATTTTGGCCCATTTTATTGATGAGCCCGTTCCTGCACTTCCTTTTTTGTGCCTCACGGTTTCTGGGGGCCACACCCAGATTGTAAAAGTTTCTGAAGGCATGAAAATGGAAATTTTGGGACAAACCATTGACGATGCTGCAGGAGAAGCTTTTGACAAAACTGGCAAAATGTTGGGTTTGGGCTATCCGGCAGGTCCTGAGATCGATAAACGGTCTAATTTGGGGAAACCCATCTTCAAATTCTCCGAGGCAAACTTGCCTGGTTACGATTTTAGCTTCTCCGGCTTTAAAACTTCTGTACTGTATTTTCTCAAAGAAAAGGCCAAAACAGAACCCCTCTTTATCCAGGAAAACATCAATGACTTGTGCGCTTCTATTCAGCACAGTATATTGAATATGTTGCTTGTCAAACTTGTAAAGGCATCTAATGAAAGTGGAATAAAGGAAATTGCGATTGCGGGAGGTGTAGCAGCCAATAAAGGCCTCAGAAACAGGCTACAAAGCATGGCTGTATCAAAAGGTTGGAATGTGTATATACCTGATATCCAGTATTGTACTGACAATGCAGGCATGATAGCCATTGCAGCTTGGTACAAATATCTGAACAACGATTGGGCTGATTTGACTTCGGCACCAGATCCAAGGTGGTCCATGCAAGCAGATTAAATGAACCTAATTTTACTATTGATGTTTTTAGATTTTGAGATTTTATGAAAATTCCAATTGACATTAAGACGGGCAGTGTTTCACAATTGACATCCGACAATGGTGAGGTGGTTGTGGGCATAGATTTGGGCACTACCAATAGCCTGATAGCAATTGCAGACCAGGAGGGTAAACCTGTTATTTTGGGTGGCCATAAAAATCGCAATATTGTGCCATCAGTAATTCATTTTTTTGAAGATGGCAGTTACATTGTTGGCAATGAAGCAAAGTCTTATTTGGGTTCCCAACCAAAAGCTACCTTATATTCTGTAAAAAGACTGATGGGTAAGTCCTACACAGATTTATCAGCTGAAACTGGTAGATTAGGGTATACTTTGATGCCTTCTTCAGAAGATGAGGGGCTGGTGAAAGTGGAGGTAAATGGAGTTTTTTATTCGCCCGTCGAACTGAGCAGTTATTTGCTCAAAGCCCTGATAAAGCAGGCCGAAGAAGATTTGGGTAAAACCATTGGCAAAGCCGTGATTACGGTGCCAGCCTATTTCAACGATGCACAAAGACAAGCAACCCGCGATGCTGGAAAATTGGCAGGTCTGGATGTATTACGCATAGTAAATGAGCCTACAGCTGCAAGCCTTGCCTATGGTATTGGACTTGACAAGAATGAGAAAGGAATAGTGGCTGTTTATGACCTGGGAGGTGGTACTTTTGATATTTCAATCCTAAATATTGAAGACGGTATATTTGAGGTATTAGCAACCAAAGGAGACACCTACCTTGGGGGTGATGACTTTGACCTCGCCATTGTTGACTATTGGAAAATTCAGTACCAAAGTACTTTTTCAGAAATTCACCTTCAAAATCTCCATGAGTTGAGATGGCTTGCCGAAGAAGCCAAAAAAACGCTCACCGATAAGGATGAATTCATCGTTGACTGGAAAGGAATAAAACTCAACATTGATAAAGGACAGGCCAATTTACTATTTTCTTCATTGATAGAGCGCACCATTCAATTATGTCACGAAGCTGTACAGGATGCCGGTCTTACAACATCAGCCATCAACACGGTTGTTATGGTTGGTGGCTCAACCCGTGTACCTGCAGTAAAGCATGCCGTTGGACAGTTTTTTAATTGTCCTATCCATGATGAAGTCAATCCGGATGAAGTAGTGGCATTGGGAGCAGCTATACAAGCTGATATTTTGGCAGGAAACCGCAAAGATCTTTTGCTGTTGGATGTTACACCTTTGTCATTGGGCATTGAGACTTTGGGCGGTTTGATGGATGTAATTGTTCCCAGAAATACAAAAGTACCTGCCCGTTTCGGAAGGAATTATACTACGTCTGTCGATGGGCAAAAAAACCTTGCGATAACGGTTTATCAGGGAGAAAGAGACCTGGTTAAATACAATCGAAAACTAGGTTCGTTTATTCTTAAAAATTTACCTCCAATGCCTGCCGGGCTACCCAAACTTGAGGTATTGTTTATTTTGGATGCAGATGGTATTTTAACGGTTAGAGCACGGGAGTTGCGTTCAGATGTCGCAACAGAAGTAACCATAAAGTCGGCCTATGGTATTTCGGATGAAGAGATGGCAAGACTCCTTCTGGATTCAATAAAAGAAGCACAGACGGACATGCAGGAAAAACAACAAATTGAAGCCAAAAACGAGGTAATCTCAACGATTCAGGCTGTGAAAAAATTCATAGACCTAAACAAACCCATTTTGACAGCTGAAGAAGTAGGGACGTTGGAACACTACAATACGTTACTGGAAAGTTCTCTTCAGAGCGGTGACAAGGATGATATGCTTTCAATTGTCAAACAAGTGAATGACTATTCAATGCCACTGGCCCACCGCGCCATGGACAATGCTGTCGTCAATGCACTTACCGGCAAAAAAATAGATTAGTCTTTCAGAATTGAACGACTAATTACCAGTTTTTGAATCTCACTGGTGCCTTCTCCGATGGTGCATAATTTGGAATCGCGGTAAAATTTTTCAACGGGATAGTCTTTTGTATAACCGTAGCCTCCAAAAATTTGCACGGCTTCATTGGCTGCATACACACATACTTCGGAAGCATAATATTTAGCCATCGCCCCGGCCTCGGTTACTTTTTCTCCTCTGTTTTTTAATTCAGCTGCCTTGCGAGTCAATAATTCAGCTGCTTGAATTCTCGTAGCCATATCGGCCAACTTGAAAGAGATGGCCTGAAAATTAGCTATGGGTTGGCCAAATTGTTCCCGCTCTTTTGAGTATTTCACTGCTGCTTCATATGCACCTTTGGCAATGCCAAGGGATAATGCTGCAATACTGATTCTGCCGCCATCCAGGACTTTCATTGCCTGAATAAAGCCATCGCCTACCTGACCAAGAATTTGCGATTTGTGGATTCTACAATCTTCAAAAATCAACTCTGCGGTTTCTGAGGCACGCATTCCAAGTTTATTTTCTTTTTTGCCTGCTCTGAATCCGGGACTGCCACGTTCAACAATAAAGGCAGTAATGCCCCTTGAATCAAGCAAATCACCGGTTCTTGCGAGTACTACAGCCACATCACCCGATTTGCCGTGTGTTATCCAGTTTTTAGTACCGTTTAGGATATAGTAGTCTCCATCTTCAATGGCAACACATTTCATTCTCATGGCATCGCTGCCAGTATTGGCTTCGGTTAATCCCCATGCTCCTATAAATTCACCGGTTGCCAGTTTAGGAAGGTATTTTGCTTTTTGTTCTTCGCTGCCAAAAGCAAGAATGTGACCAGTACAAAGACTGTTGTGAGCCGCTACTGAAAGGCCTACTGAACCACAAACTTTACCTATTTCCGTTAAAATACTAACATATTCCTGATAGCCAAGCCCGGACCCATTGTATTCCTGAGGTACCAAAACACCTAAAAAACCTTGCTTTCCGAGCTCCTTCATTGCTTCTACCGGAAAGTAATGAGCTTCGTCCCATTCCATTACATGGGGCAAGATGTGTTTTTTTGCAAACTCAGACGCACTGTGTTCAATAATTTCAAGGTGTTCTATACTCTCAAACATATGCTAATTTTATTGCTAAACGCACAGCAAAGAAAAGTGTTTTCACCGTCTTGACCAAACATAACCTAATTTCATTTTGATGCTTGAAAATATCCCCTTGCAATGGACATTAAAGTATAATTAACAGTAATTTAAGGGTTGATTTGCTTATCTTTACGTCTTTATAGTGGTGTTGAAAAAAGTTTATGGAAGAAAATAAATCAAAAAAAATATACCCAAAAATCTTGAAAAGATTGGCCTGGGTTTTATTGACTTTGATGTTACTTCCTTTTTTTGTCACCTTACTGTTTCATGTGCCATTCGTACAACAATGGGCTTCCGGGAAACTCACAACTTACCTTTCTGAAAAAATGGAAGCCGATGTCACTTTGTCGAACATTGATGTAAGTATATTTAAGGGTTTATCGCTCTCAGACTTTACCATTCGCAATTCGCAAGGGGATACACTGATGAATGTGGCCAGTCTTGATGTAAGTCTTTCCAGAAATTTGTTTTCATTGCTTAAGAAAAGGATCGAAATCAAGAGTATCTCCCTTATAAACCCACAATTTTCTCTGGAAACGGATCCGATTGACGGAAAACTTAATCTGGTGAAAATGTTTGAAAAATTGAGCTCTAACGCATCCGATAGTAACAATTCACCTTTGGTAATCCGAATTCGTGAATTTTACATAAGGAACCTCGATTTTTCAATCATGGATGAACGCAACCAAAAGAATCTCATTGCAAGATTGTCTGAGGGTAAAATAAAATTCAGGAAATTTGATCTTGAAAACCTCGATTTCGATATTATTGACCTAAATCTGATCCGACCTGAGTTTCAGATTTTAACTTTTAATCAAGGGGAGGATAAGCGCAATGTCAGCGAAAAAATTAACAAAGTAGCATTGCCGGATTTATCCAAAAAACAGCTTTGCTTAAACATTGATAAATTAAATATCAGTGATGGGGTTTTAAATCTGGATAAGAGACTGCAGTCTGTAAGCAGAGAGGCTTATATTTTTGACCCAGACCACATTGCCTTTCATCACATCAATGTTGATGTAGATCACTTGCAGTTTGGAGGACTTGAAGATATCTATGCAGTTGTCAACAATGTAAAGTTGGCTTCAACTGCAGGTTTTGTACTAGATAAGTTGCATATTCCTGCTTTGACAGTGACACATCAAATGATAGCACTGGATGATTTGGAAATTGTTACTGGTAATTCTTTTTTGGGTAAAAAAGTAATACTGAGATACAATGGTATAGATGCTCTCAAGGACTTTGCCAACAAAGTGGTAATCGATGCCGATCTTGAAAACAGCAAAGTCTCTTTACTTGAGTTGGGATACTTTGTACCTGCTTTTACAAAGTCAGATTTTTATAAAGAATATAAAAATGAAACCCTGGAATTGGATGGAATCTTAAAGGGAAGACTCGCCAATTTGAAGGGTTCGGCACTAACTTTAAAACTCGCCAATCATCTCTATTTTGCTGGGGGACTTGCTGTAAGGAATCTACACGATGCCGGTGAAACACTCATCAATTTGCGCGTAAATAAGATGTTGACAAACATGGATTTTATTGGCGATGTTGTGCCTGGATTTAATCCGCCCGCCAATTTCTATTTACTTGGAGATATAGATTTTTCTGGCAATTTTGACGGTTATTTGAATGATTTTGTTGCTTTTGGAAAATTAAACACTGATTTAGGTACTGCCAATTTGGATCTGAGACTGGATGTAAAAAAAGGAAGTGACAAAGCAAAGTATGCAGGAAATTTGCACCTCATAGACTTTGATCTGGGGGCATGGAGTGGCAATAAAGACTTTGGCAAGTTGAGTGTGAAAGCCAACATCCGGGATGGAGAAAGTCTTATCTTTAAAAATGCCAGGGCAGATCTTGAAGCTACGGTAGAGCGGTTGGAAATGAAGAAGTACAACTACCAGGATATTAGGGTAGTTGGCAATCTGGCATCGAATGCATTCAAAGGTGACCTAACTTCTACTGATGCTAATATTGATTTTGGATTCAAAGGCAGTGTATCACTGGCACAAGCTGTTCCTCACTTTAACTTTGACGCCACTGTCAACAATCTTAATCTTAAAGCACTTAATTTATCCAAAGACATCAGTAAAATTTCAGGATCACTAAGTTTGGTTGGTGAGGGATCCAATATCAATAATCTTTTGGGTACACTCAAGGGAAATAATGTAAGCATAGTAAGAAACGACACCGTTTACAACCTTGGAAATGTGACTTTTTTATCTGAAATAGCTAGTGGCAATGCCAGGGTTCTCGATTTTAATTCTGATTTTGCTAATATAAAACTGGAGGGTATCTATAACCTTAATACCATTGTTGATGATAGCAAATTTTTGATAAAGAACAATTACCCATATCATACCCGCAATTGGCAATTGGCAGCCAATGAAATAAAAAACCAACAATCGCTCCGTTTTGACATTTCGCTATTTGATGCAGGTAAAATTTTTGGACTACTGGGCCTAAAAGATTATGACCTCAAGGCCTTCAAAGCCAAAGGCGAAATCCAATCTGATAGAAAGGAGCTTAATTTTGTATCGAATCTTCCCTTGCTAAAAATTAAAGATCTGAATTTCTTCAATATAAGCCTTATGGTCAACAACAAGGCTTCTAAAGGAGATTTGTTGATCCATCTTGATAGCGCCTATGTATCCGGCACCAAATTAAATGCTATGGATATACAGACTGTCATGAATGGAGATGAAGCTATCTTTGAAATCAATGCTTCTAAAATACTTGATTCTATTCAATTGTTTCAGGTGAAAGGCAAATTATACCCCCATTTAAATGGCTATAGTTTTTCTTTAATTGAAAATAACATCAAACTATTCGATAGGAGGTGGAAAATCAGCAATGAGACCAAAATTTCTTTTGGCCCCAAATTTTTGGATATTGAAAACCTGGCACTTACAGATGGGGTTAGGCAGATGGAGATCTCAGACATTCTGAATAAAGGTCTGGCAATTAAATTGGTGAAACTGGATGTGGCATCTATCAATCCGATTATTAAATATGACAAAATCCAATTAGGTGGAGAATTGAACAGCACGGTAAAGGTCGATGACATATTCAACCCCTCGCCAAGCCTGTCAGGCACTATCAATATACCAAGCCTGCTTTTAAACAATGACTCTTATGGAGAACTTTCCGTGGACCTGTCAAAAGAAGAAAATCAACCATTGGAGGTACTTTTATCATTAAGCCGCGAACAAGACGGCATGGCATTAAAGTTGAATGGTGAATATAATTTTGATACCAAAATTGTGGATGCAGAGGTCAAAGGAAAAAAGGTAAGTTTAAAATTTCTGGAGTACATCCTTAAGGCTGGGATCAAAGATGTAAAGGGTGGGGTAGACATTGACGCTACCATTGGAGGGGAGCTGCCAAAAATTCGAATTGATGGAAAAGGTACAGCCTATGGGGGACAAGTAAAAGTAATTTACCTTGGTGAAACTTATTATTTTGACAATCAGGATTTCGAAATTACAGAAAGTTACATTGATCTCACGGGTGCAAAATTGACAGATTCACAAGGTAATCCGGGTTACATTGAAGGTAGGTTGAATCATAAACTCTTCAAAGATTTTTACTTAGATGTAGGAGTCACAGGTGAAGATGTGATCGCAATCAATACCACCAAATTCGACAATCCCATTTATTATGGTCTGGGTCGTGGAAGAGTTTCAGTTGACTTTAGCGGATCGGTCAATACCCCCCGGATGGTAATCAATGCTGTTACCCGGCCGGGCACTGTGATAAATATTCCAATCAAAGAATCAAGAACAGCCTCTTCACAATCTTTCATTACCTTCATTGAAAAGGAGAAGTTTTTGGCTGAGTCAAAAGACAGTTTGGCCGATCAGCAGGAAGTTAAAGTAGAGGGCATTTCTATTGAAATGAACCTGACCATGACACAGGATGCTGTGGTAAATATGATTTTTGATGAGTTTAAGAATGACATCATAACAGGAGTTGGAAACGGCAACCTTAGAATTTCAATGTCAAACAAAGGAGAATTTGATATGTTTGGGGTGTACACCATCTCCCGGGGCAATTATCTTTTTACGGCATTCAATTTTGTTAACAAACCATTTTTGGTAAGAGAAGGTGGTACCATAAGATGGACAGGTGATCCCATAAACGCTTCATTAAACATCGAAGCAGATTATGCTGTCAAAACACCTTTGACCTCATTTCTCACAGAGTACCTGGTTACAGATCAGCTAAAAAATGCTGCTGCGGTTTCTACGGCAGTCAATCTTAAGTTAATTCTGGGCAATACACTTTTTAATCCTTCGGTGAAATTTGATTTTGAATTTCCCAATTTAACAGGTGAACTAAAAAGTTATACGGACAGTAAGGTGCGACTCTTACGCAACAATGTGTCTGACTACAACAGTCAGGTCTTTGGGTTGATTGTATTCAATTCTTTCATACCTTCCAACACTATATCAGATGTAGTTACCAACAACAACTTTAATAGTCTGATACAGAATGCAGGCATCAACACCCTAAGTGAATTTGTGAGCAGCCAACTGTCAATGTTTGTCACCGGGCTTGTCAACGAGGCACTGGAAGAAAATGGTCTAATATCAGGCATTGACTTTGATATTGATTTAAGAAACAATACATCCTTTCAAAGTGTCACAGGCAATAGTTCAATCCTGCCTACAGAAATAGAAGTGAAACTTAAAAACAAATTCAGGTTTTTGGATGAACGCCTGTCAATCAATGTTGGTGGGAATTATGTTAGGCAAAATTCTATTATCAACCTCAACAACTACATTGTGCCTGAATTCTTCATTGAATATGCCCTGACCAAAGACAGGCAGCTTAATCTTAAGCTATATGGCAAGTATGATCTTGATGAAATTAGTTTAACCAGTCGAAGACAAAAATATGGCTTAGGTCTGCGCTATAAAAATGAGTTTGGGTCAATGGTTGAAACCAAAACCAAACTATCAGAGGGATTTCGTAAAATATTGAGTGAAAAAAGTAATTAATCGTAACTATTCAGGTCAAAAGTAA
>CALMWS010000281.1 GCA_937870795.1 uncultured Bacteroidota bacterium
CAGTGATCCTGCCTCCTTCAACAGTTGTAGATGTAGCTGTAAATTCTCCGGTGCATACTACCCTGGTCGCTGCCCTTTCAGCTGCCGAACTCGTTACCACTCTACAAGGTGATGGTCCTTTCACCGTCTTTGCACCTACCGATGCTGCCTTCGCCGCACTACCTGCAGGAACCATCGAAGCCCTATTGGCAGACCCCCAGGGTGCTTTGACCGACATTCTGCTCTACCACACCGCAGGAGCCAATGCGCTTAGCTCAGGCCTCAGCAATGGTCAATTTGTAAAAACCATCAATGGAAAATCTGTTTCCGTAAAAATCAACAACGAGGGCGTTTTCATCAACAACGCCAAAGTAACCGTGGCCGATGTGATCGCCGATAATGGTGTGGTGCACGTGATCGATGCAGTGATCCTGCCTCCTTCAACAGTTGTAGATGTAGCTGTAAATTCTCCGGTGCATACTACCCT
This sequence comes from uncultured Bacteroidota bacterium, assembly GCA_937870795.1. Lineage (GTDB taxonomy): Bacteria > Bacteroidota > Bacteroidia > Chitinophagales > Saprospiraceae > JADKBO01. Next base: position 467 of record CALMWS010000281.1, read on the forward strand.
GGTCGCTGCCCTTTCAGCTGCCGAACTCGTTACCACTCTACAAGGTGATGGTCCTTTCACCGTCTTTGCACCTACCGATGCTGCCTTCGCCGCACTACCTGCAGGAACCATCGAAGCCCTATTGGCAGACCCCCAGGGTGCTTTGACCGACATTCTGCTCTACCACACCGCAGGAGCCAATGCGCTTAGCTCAGGCCTCAGCAATGGTCAATTTGTAAAAACCATCAATGGAAAATCTGTTTCCGTAAAAATCAACAACGAGGGCGTTTTCATCAACAACGCCAAAGTAACCGTGGCCGATGTGATCGCCGATAATGGTGTGGTGCACGTGATCGATGCAGTGATCCTGCCTCCTTCAACAGTTGTAGATGTAGCTGTAAATTCTCCGGTGCACACTACCCTGGTCGCTGCCGTTTCAGCTGCCGGACTGTTACCCACGCTGCAAGGTGATGGTCCTTTTACCGTCTTTGCACCTACCGATGCTGCCTTTGCCGCTCTACCTGCAGGAACAGTAGAAGCATTGCTGGCAGATCCACAAGGCCTGCTTACTCAAATATTGTTGTACCATGCTGTAGCAGGCCAGGCCTTTTCAACGGATCTATTCAACGGACAAACCATTGCTACCATCAATGGCAAGAATATTACGGTTACCATCAATGCTGATGGAGTATTTATCAACAATGCCAAAGTAACGGTAGCAGATGTATTAGCTGACAATGGAGTTGTACATATAATCGATGCAGTGTTGCTTCCGCCATCTTCAACCCAAAATCAGGATGTTCCGAGTGAAGTTATTGCCTATCCAAACCCAAGTTTGAGAGGATTGACAGTTGAAGCCGTGAAGGGCGGAAAAATTTCAGTGCAACTGTTTGATCTTATGGGTCGAAGAGTAGAAAGTTCAGAAGCGGAAGGTAAGGTGCAGCTGAACTTTGATCAGGCACCCGGTGCCTACATATTGGAGGTCAGAGATGGAGAGCGTAAAATATCCAAACATAGAGTTGTAAAGCTTTGATAAAAAACAGCTTTGTTTTTGTACGCCCTGGTGCAAATGTGTACCGGGGCGTTTTATTTTACCCCAAAAAAAAGCCCCATAACGGGGCTGATATTTTACAACTGTGTTGTTTATTTTGATCCTAGAACTCTTGCCATAGTTTCACCAATTTCAGCCGGGCTTTTTACTACCACTATGCCATTTTCTTCCAAAATTCGCATCTTGGCCTCTGCTGTATCATCGTGTCCTCCTACTATGGCTCCAGCATGTCCCATGGTCCTGCCTTTAGGAGCAGTTTGACCAGCAATAAAGCCTACTACTGGTTTTTTATTTCCTGTTTCCCGGATGTATTTAGCAGCCAATGCTTCGTAATTTCCACCAATTTCGCCAATCAATACGATGCCATCTGTTTCAGGATCCTCCATCAACAACTTGACAGCTTCTCGGGTGGGAGTACCAATAATAGGATCACCCCCTATACCTATGGCTGTAGATATGCCCAGTCCGGCTTTAACAATCTGGTCTGCTGCCTCATAGGTAAGCGTACCGGATTTTGAAACCACACCGATCCTTCCTTTTTTGAACACAAAGCCGGGCATGATGCCTACTTTGGCTTCACCCGGTGTAATAACGCCAGGGCAGTTGGGGCCTATGAGTGTAACGGGATACTGTTCGAGGTATGCCTTGACTTTGACCATATCCTGAACAGGAATTCCTTCGGTAATGCAAATTATGACTTTGATCCCACCTTCTGCAGACTCCATGATGGCATCAGGTGCAAAAGCAGGGGGAACAAAAATGATGGATACATCGGCTCCAGTTGCATTCACTGCCTCCTGAACTGTATTAAAAACCGGCTTACCCAGGTGCGTTGTGCCACCTTTACCAGGAGTAACACCTCCAACAACAGGACTGCCATATTCAATCATTTGTTCGGCATGAAAGCTTCCTTCTTTGCCGGTAAATCCTTGTACAATGATTTTTGAATCTTTGTTTACGAGTACGCTCATAAATTATTTTGTTCTTTCAATAATGAAAACTTCTTCGTCTTCTTTGTGCATGAAATATTTTTCCCTTGCATATTTTTCTTTGTTGTTTTCAAGGTCGATTTTATCAGCCTTGGCAACTTCAATGTTCTTTTTCAAATCTACCTTTTCATTTTCCAACCTGGAAATGGTACGACTGAGTTGATAAGAATCCCAAAAACTATGGGTGTCAAATACACCTACCCAAACCACAAATAATAAAGTGACCAGGGTAAATTTATTGACAAACCGGGGATGAATGTGCAAATGACGATACAGCACTTGCTGCAGTAGTTTCATAATTGAGCCCATTAATTAAAAATTTCGGTAAAGATACACTTTTTTAATATCTGACTGACCAGAAATGCCTTAAAAAAGCCATTGTAGTCTGCATTATCCTTTGGATAAAAAAAAGAGTCCCTTGCACATTCACAAAGGACTCAAATATTTTAAGCTGCTATTTACAGATTAAGCAGGGCCTTGCCTGGAAATACAGCTGAATCACCAAGTTCTTCTTCGATTCTAAGTAATTGATTGTATTTGGCGATCCTGTCGGAACGGCTGGCAGAACCTGTTTTGATCTGACCTGTATTCAAAGCAACCGCCAAATCTGCAATGGTAGTATCTTCGGTTTCACCACTTCTGTGACTCATTACCGAGGTAAAACCATTGCGGGTAGCCAATTGTACAGCATCAATGGTTTCAGTCAGTGAACCAATCTGGTTTACTTTCACCAGGATGGAATTGGCAGCTTCCATGTCAATACCTTTTTGCAATCTTTTGGTATTGGTTACAAACAAATCATCACCTACCAGCTGCACTTTGCCACCTATGGCTTTATTGAGTTTCACCCAGGTATTCCAGTCATCTTCGTGCAATCCATCTTCAATGGATACAATTGGGTAGTTGTTGACCCACTCCTGCCAGTATGCAATCATGTCATCACCGGTAAGTTTATCGCCTGTGGATTTGTGGAACACATACAAGCCGGATTCTTCATTGTAAAATTCAGAGCTGGCAGCATCCATGGCAATGAATACATCTTCTCCAGGTCGGTAACCTGCAGATTCGATGGCTTTGAGGACTATTTCGATGGCTTCTTTGTTGCTTTTAATATTTGGTGCAAAACCACCTTCATCACCTACGTTGGTAGAATAGCCTTTGTCTTTCAACACTTTTTTTAAGTGATGAAAAACTTCAACCCCCATGCGCAATGCCTCGCTAAAACGATCCGCACCCAAAGGCATGATCATAAATTCCTGAAAATCGATGCTGTTGTCGGCATGTGAACCTCCATTGAGTATGTTCATCATGGGGACAGGCATCACATGGGCATTTACGCCACCAATGTATCTGTACAACGGTTGCTCCAATTCGAGGGCAGCTGCCTTAGCTACAGCCATGGAAACGCCAAGGATGGCATTAGCTCCCAGGTTGGATTTATTTTCAGTGCCGTCAATTTCAATCATAATATCATCAATGTATCGCTGATCGAACACCGATTCGCCAATCAAGGCTTCACGGATTTTTTCATCTACATTGAAGCATGCATTTTGAACCCCTTTGCCCAGGTATCTGCTTTTGTCATTGTCTCTCAACTCTACCGCCTCATATTTGCCGGTAGATGCTCCGGATGGAACGGCTGCTCTGCCCATTACATCGTTTTCGGTATAAACCTCCACTTCGATGGTAGGATTACCTCTGGAATCGAGGATTTCTCGCGCTAAAATGTCAGTAATAATGCTCATGATTTTAATTGTTTTTTACTTGGTGTATGATGTCTACAAATTGATCAAATAAATATTGTGCGTCGTGGGGACCGGGTGCTGCTTCCGGGTGATATTGCACAGAAAATGCAGGCTTGCTTTTGATCCTGATTCCTTCAATGGAAGCGTCATTGAGATTGACGTGCGTTACTTCTACATCAGCATGGGCTTCTATCTGGGCTGCATCGACAGCGAAGCCATGGTTTTGACTGGTAATTTCGCATTTACCGGTAACCAAATTTTTTACCGGGTGGTTGATACCACGATGGCCGTGGTGCATTTTATAAGTATCGATGCCGTTGGCCAGGGCAAGTATCTGGTGTCCCAAACAAATGCCAAAGATGGGCTTGCCGGTTTTTAGCATTTCTTTTACGTTTTCGATGGCATAATCCATTGATGCAGGATCACCGGGGCCATTAGACAGAAAGAAAGCATCGGGTTGTACCGCCATAACTTCGGCAAAACTTGTTTTTGCGGGGAAGACTATGCAGTGGCAGCCCCTGTCAACAAAATTGCGTAATATATTTTTTTTGGTGCCGAAATCCATGACAGCAATCTTGATACCGGCGGCTGCATCGCCCAGCTCATATACTTCTGTTGTTGAAACTTTAGAAGAAAGTTCCAAACCAGACATGTCTGGCACTGCTGCTAACTTCTTTTGCAGCAAGGCTATATCATTGGTCTCGGATGAAATGATACAATTCATCGCACCTAAGGTCCTTATTTCTCTCACGATTTCACGCGTATCGACACCGTGGATACAGACAATGTTTTCGTCTTCAAAATATTTTTGAATGTCTTCATCGGCGAGCGCACGCGAATATTCGTTGGTGAAATTTTTACATACCAGACCTCCAATCTGAACATGGCCCGACTCTTCTTCTGCCTTTTTAATGCCGTAGTTGCCAATATGGGCATTGGTGGTAACCATTACCTGTCCGAAATAAGAAGGGTCCGTGAAAATTTCCTGATAACCGGTCATGCCTGTATTGAAGCAAATTTCACCGGTGGTGGTACCTATTTTACCGGCTGCTTTGCCGTGGTAAACGCTGCCATTGGCTAAGACCAAAACAGCGGGCATGGGTTCTTTGGTTGTCATTCTGTGTGAAAGATAAATCCAAAGGCAAATATAACTTTAATTCTGTGCGTGTAAAAGATTATCGACATTTTTAATATTAATGGTAAAATAAATTAGGTTCTGCCAAATAAAATTTCAAACTCTATGGCAAACAGATAGAAATTTTGTCAATTGACCAAACCGGATAAGGTAGCCACCAAAGAAAATTTGGTGCTCAGGGAAATTTGAATCTTGCGGTTCGGTTGGGCATACCCCATTCGGATAATTTTTACTATGTTTACTTCCAAAGTTAAACAGCAACTAAGCTTTGAAAATCATACACACTGCTGATTGGCACCTGGGCAAGGAACTGCATCAAAATTCATTGGAGGCAGACCATGCGCTGTTTTTGGATTGGTTGCAGGAATGTATTCGTGAGCAGCAAGTAGATGTTTTGCTCATTGCCGGAGATGTATTTGATCACGCCAACCCATCTAATGAAGCGAGAAAGATGTATTTTACTTTTCTTACCCGCATGGCTGCATTGGGTGTTCAGGTGGTGGTCATTGGTGGCAATCATGATTCTGTGCAAATGCTCTCATCTTCCAGCGAATTGCTCGACCTTTTAAATGTGCATGTGGTGGGAGGACTTGCTCAGGAAGAAGATAGAATCATTCTGCCCCTTAAAGACAGGCAAGGAAAAGACAGAGCCTGGTGTGTGGCCCTTCCTTTTCTAAGAGATCGTGATTTGAGGGCATACAAGCCCGGAGAAAGTCATGCTGAACGAATTGATGCCGTAAGGTCGGGCATTGTTTATACTTATGAACACTACCGCAGCAAATGTGACGAAAAAAACAGCTCTAAATTACCTGTGATTGGTATGGGGCATCTTTACCTGCAGGGAGCCAATACTTCTGAGAGCGAACGGGAGGTACAATTAGGCAATGCAGCCGCCGTGGCGTCATCTTCTCTGGCAGGAATGTTTGATTATCTGGCATTGGGACACATCCACAAGCCTCAACAATTTGACCAGGGAAAGATCCGATACAGCGGCTCCCCAATTTCACTCAGTTTCTCCGAAAGGAAAGATACCAAATGGGTGGTAATGATCGAGGTTGATGGGTCAGAACTGACCCTGCAAAATCTTGAAGTTCCCGTATTCCGAAAACTCGTAAAAAGAGAAGGTAGCTGGGAATCGATAAGGCAACAATTTGAAGTTGAGGAAACGCAGCATCCATTACCCACACTCTACGATCTCGAAATAACTGCAGAATTAAGTCGAGTACCTGAGATTGAGTCCGACATTCAAAAGTTGAGAGACCGGGGTTTTGTTATAGCCCGGAGAAAGATCACAACTCCGAATGAAACAACCCAACTTTCTGCACTCGTCGGCAGTGTCAGCGATTTGAAAGAGTTGCAACCCTGGGATGTATTTGACAAAAAATTATCCACCCAAGAATTAAGCGAGGAACAGTTGGAATCGTTACGGTTTGTTTATGCGGAAATTTTAGAAGAAATCCTCCAAAGCCCCTCACAATGAAAATATTAAGCCTGAGATTCACCAACATCAATAGCCTTAAAGGAGACCATTACCTTTCCTTTCAGGAGCCCCCACTTTCTGCATCGGGATTGATTCTCATAACCGGGCCTACGGGTGCCGGCAAATCTACCTTGCTGGATGTCATCAGTCTTGCTTTGTACAATCGCATTCCCAGGCTGCCTCCTTTGTCTAAAAAAGAGGTAGGAGAACTCAATTCTATCATGACCCATCATACCCGTGAAGCGAGGGCTGAAGTAAGCTATGAAAGCAATGGTCAACGATATATTTCGCGCTGGTCAATAGAAATTAATCGCAATGGCAATCTTAATGATTACCATATGGAGATCTGGCATGAAAACAGCCAGCAACTTCTTGACCTGAAAAAATCGGAGGTAGCAGCCAAAAATGCAGAGATCATAGGCTTAAACTACGAACAATTCATTAAATCCATTGTACTAAGTCAGGGAGAATTCGCTCAGTTTTTAAAGGCCAAACACGAAGACAGGTCTGAGCTCCTGGAAAAAATTACAGGTACCGAAATATACAGACATATTGGCAAAAAAGCATTTGAAAAACACAAAGAAGCCCGACAGCAATTGAACATGATTCAGGAACTGTTTCAACAGCTACCTGAAGTTTCAGAAGAAGAAGTCAAACAACTGGAAGCTTACAATCTTGCTACAGAAAAAGAACTCCAACGATTAAGTACTGAGATAAACCAGTGGGGCCAGATGGTGATGCGGGCGGATCAGGCCAACCAACAAATGACAGCGCTCACCGCCGCCAAAGATGCCCTTCAAACGTGGCATTCGCAAAGCTCAGATATGGATGAACGAAAGCAGCTCATCCAACAATATGAACAACTTCTTGCCCTGAGTGGTGACATCCATTTGTTAAAGGCTGCTGCATCAGAAGTGCAAACCCTAAAATCAAAAACCGAGGAAAACAAAGAATTTGCCTTACGCATCGAAAAAGAAATCCTGGTCATCCAAAACAGGTTTCAAGAGCTGTTGAAAATGCCTTGGGAAACAGATGCTATACTTCATAAGATCGAAGAGATTCGGGAAAAAAATGCTGCCTTTCAAAGCCAGTTGGATGTACTGCTCAAGAAAGGAAGTCAATTGAGGCAACAAACCGATCAATATGTAAAGGTGTTAAATGAAGGGCTCAGACAATGGTACCTACCCAATATTCCTGCACAGCAAGCGATTGAATCGCTCAATACAATGATCGAACAATGGAGCAATCAAATACCAGAACCGCCAGAGGACCTGACCGTTTTGTCTGAACAATTGACTAAGCTGACTAATCAAAAAATCAGCTTAGCCGAAGCCGTAATCTGGTCGGAGAAAGTTACCCAGCTCAAAACAGAATCAGAAACATTGAAGCAGCAGCTTACCTTGATGCACGATGAAAGCAAGGTAGTAACCCAAAACATAGCTGCAACACAACAGAAGGCAAGTCAAACGACCGAAGAAATCAACACGCTTAGAAAAGAAAAAGAGCAAAGGTTGCAGCAGATCTCCCTCAACGAATTGCGTAGCAACCTGCAGGAAGATCAGCCTTGCCCTTTGTGTGGTTCTACCTTACACCCTTACTGCGACGATTCGTTGACTTTTGTCATTGGCAACCTCGAAATTGATTTGCACAAAAAAGAAATGCAGTACCAGGAATTGGATCGTGCACTAAGAGGCCTACTAGCCCTCGAAAGCTCCCTGTCGGCACAAATAACATTAAGCGAAACCCGGCATGCCAGTGTTCAAAACGAAAAAAACATTATCCTCCAAAAGTTGGATGATGCGGGATGGGGAGACAAAGATAGCCCAACACTCTCTGCCCAATTGGCCACTGCCAATGAAGAAGCAAAAAAAATACAATTCATCATCACGGCCAAACAAAATACACAACAACTAATCCCTTTGAAAAGTGCTTATGAAGAGTTGTTGCAAACCAAAAACCAATATGATGAAATCGTAACAGAGAGAGAAAAGAGTCTCCCCTCCGCCAAAGAGTGGGATGAGATGAAATCAGCTTTACAACGTTACCAGCAACTTCAGCAGGAAGCAACGGCCAGGCAAAATATGTTAAAAGATTTAGTTCAAAGAACTGAAGACACTGAAGCAAGAATAAGCCTATTGAATCAAAATCTACTGAAACCGCTACAGGCTTTAAATATCCACGATTATCAACAAGCCTTCGCCATCCTGTCTGAAAAACAAGCGTTTGAAAAAAACAAAGAAATAATACAAGATTATGAAAGGCAAGGCAGTGCGTTAAAACAAAAGAAAGAAAGTCTGGAACAGGAAATTGCCCTTGCAACAAATAATCTGCCGGAGCTTAGTCAATGGCCGGACCTTAAACTGCATTGGGAAAATATGAAAAATCAAGCTCAACAACTCACCGAATCAAGAGGGAGTATTTCTGAAAAAATTAAGCAGTGGCACCAGGCGAAGGACAGGCAAGACGACTTGGTAAAGCAAAAAGAACTCGCCTCTATACAGGTCAAAAAATACGAACTGCTTAACCAATTGATAGGCGATGCAACCGGTAAAACCTTTTCCAATTACGCCCAGGAGCTCACCATGCAACACATCATCTTACTGGCCAATCGAAGACTCACAGGCTTAACCGATCGGTACCAGCTTGTATTGCCGGTACAGGATGGCAGAACAGATTTGTATGTAAGTGATTTATACCTGGGGGGTACAGAAAGAAGTGTAAAAACACTGTCCGGCGGTGAGACCTTTATACTTTCCCTTGCACTGGCACTCAGCCTTAGCGATCTTGCTTCAAGGAATGTAAGGCTAGATTCACTTTTTATAGATGAAGGATTTGGAACGCTTGACAATGACACCCTTGATACAGTCATTTCAACGCTTGAGAAACTACAGGAGGAAAACGAAAAAACCATAGCCATTATCTCACACGTAGACTCTTTAAAAGAGCGCATCGTCAGTCAAATAAGACTGATAAGGGATACCAGTGGTATTAGCAGGATCCAGTTGGTCTGAGTAGTATAAATATTTTTATGCAGTCGTAACTTCTGCTTTCGTTACATCCGACTCCATCAAGCCATCCCTCAATTTGATGATGCGATGGGCGTACTCTGCAATATCGGGTTCGTGGGTTACCAAAATGACTGTATTGCCATTTTTATGTATTTTTTCAAAAATAGACATGATTTCAATAGAAGTCTTGGTATCCAGATTACCCGTGGGTTCATCGGCCAGGATGATGGCGGGGTCATTAACCAAGGCCCTTGCGATGGCTACCCTTTGTCTCTGACCGCCCGACAGCTCGTTGGGTTTGTGGTGCATGCGGTCGGCAAGTCCTACTACTTCAAGTACCCGGGCAGCTTTTTCCAGTCTTTCATCTTTGCCTATGCCGGAATACACCAAAGGCAAGGCTACATTTTCCAGTGCCGACATCCGCGGTAGCAAGTTAAAAGTTTGAAAAACAAAGCCAATGAGTTTATTCCTCACTTCTGCGAGTTCAGCATCGGACATTTCGCTGACCACATTGTCGTTGAGAACATACTCTCCTTCTGAAGGAGTATCCAGGCAACCCAGCAAATTCATGAGGGTAGATTTGCCTGAGCCCGAAGGTCCCATCAACGCAACGTATTCGTTTTTCTCGATAGAGAGACTTACCCCTTTTAATGCCTGAACGATTTCCTCCCCCATGCGGTAGGTCTTGGTAAGATTGGTAATTTTGATTAAGGACATAATTTTTATTTAGGTCTCGATTACCTTTGGTACTGCCACAGCATGGTTGTACATCAAAGGGGCTATGCCGGAGAGCGTCTGAACTGAAATACCCTCCTGAATTTCATCTTCCCGCCAGTTGTCTTGAACATCAGAGAGGTAGATCAGGGGTTCCAGTCCTTCGGTATCCACAGCAGCAATGGTATCGAACATAGAAATTACTTTTTCAAGTTCAAGCTTCATGCTTTCTGCTTCTTCCTTACTCAAATCCAGTTTTGCCAGATTTTGTAGCTTCAAAATTAATGCATCATCAACAACCATGCGCTGAAATTCGATGTGGGTGGGTTAAACTTCGCCAAAGGTATAAAAAATGGGGGAAATACGATTCTTTTTGTACTTTTGTCGCACTCCGATCGAGTGAAAAAGAATGACAATTGGAACCATGCAAAAGCTAAAACACATAGCGGTTGCCGGCAATATAGGTGCCGGAAAAACAACGCTTTCAGAAATGTTGTCGAAACATTACAAGTGGGATGTACTTTATGAAGACACCAACACCAATCCCTATTTGAGTGATTTTTACAACGACATGCACCGCTGGTCATTCAATCTTCAAATATACTTCCTCAATAGCAGGTACCGTCAGATTCTGGACATTCGAAAAGGTGAAAAAACTGTCATTCAGGATCGAACCATTTATGAAGATGCCCACATCTTTGCTCCCAACCTACATGACATGGGTTTGATGAGCATGCGTGATTTCAACAATTATTTTGATTTGTTCCAAGCTATGTCAAAACAAGTTGAAGCTCCTGATTTATTGATTTACCTGAAAGCTTCCATCCCTACCCTCGTAGCTCATATTCATACACGGGGCCGGGATTATGAAGGCAATATGAGCCTAGAATACCTCAAGCGGCTCAACCAAAGATACGAAGACTGGATCGAGGGTTACGACCATGGCAAATTGCTGGTGATCAATGTAGATGACCTCGATTTTAAAGCAAGCCAGGAGGATTTTGGAACCATCCTGCAAATGGTAGATGGCGAACTTTTTGGCTTATTTTAAATAAAAAAGGACAGTCATTTTTAGAACTGTCCTAATATGATTTCTTATTCGCTTTGACTTTTATTTGAGGTATTTGGCCAACCATTCTCTGATTTCCTTATAATGGAATTTTGAATTTTCAGCTTTCAATATCCAGTGGTTTTCTTCAGGAAAAACGATCAATCTCGAAGGGATTTTAAGTCTTTGGTGGATATGCCAATTTTCTATGGTGTTGTTGACAGGAACCCTGTAGTCCAATTCTCCAACAGTGAGCAACATGGGCGTTTTGAAATTGGGAGCCATAAAATAGGGGTTTTGTTCTTTCCATGTCTTGGTTTGGGTCCACGGGGCACCGCCATTCATAACTTCCCTACCAAAAATCACATCACTGGTTCCCCATTGAGAGATAAAATTGACAGCGCCAGCATGGGATATAAGACACTTGTAATGTGAAGTAGTGCCTTGCAGCCAGTTGGTGAGGTGGCCACCATAGCTGGCGCCTCCTGCTGCCTGCCTGGTACCATCTATGAAGGCAAAACGTTTGATGGCATCAGCAGCTGCCTCCTGGATTTCAGTAGCAGGTCCTTTAAAAGGATCGTATTGAATGTCTTTTGAAAATTTTTCACCGTAGCCGGTGCTACCAGTATAATCGGTCAATACCAAAACATATTCTTCGCCCGCCAAAGCGTGATAATTCCATCTGTAACTAAAGGCCTCCTTGTAAGCGATAGATGGCCCACCGTGCATCAATACAAATAAAGGGTACTTTTTTGCAGGGTCAAAGTGGGCGGGCTTTACCAGCATGGATCGAATGGATTTTCCCCTGGATGTTTTGGTCCAGAAAGTTTCAACATCATTGAGATCAAGTTTCTCCAATTTAGCACTATTAAAGTTGGAGATTAATTCCAGCATACCATCTTTAGTAAAAGTGACTATTTCGGGAGGAGCGACAGCCGATTCATAACTTGCGGTTACCACACCATTTTTGACAGACAACTGAGATAAACATCCCTTTTGGGCCTTATCCCACCTACCTCCTTTGGCATCATTTACTGACCATTTATAAATATAGTCCCGGCCTGCATCTTCAATGGAAGCCCACACATTATTGCTTTCGAGTACATATTGGTTGACAGGCCGATCGAGCTCTTTGGTAAAAAACACAGGGTTGGTTACAGAAGGCCAATTGTACCTCACCAATTTTGGTAATTGATAAACCGAGTAATCATTGTTGGAAACCAAACAAAACAAATACCGACCATCGTCGGTCAATTGCGCATTGCTTACGTCTGTAAATCCGGTTTCAATCATTTTTACAGCTCCAGTTTTGAGGTTTAACGAGTGCAATTTGCTGGTAGTATATTGAAAAGCCGCGGTATGTGCATCGATGGTAGCTGTGAATACTATATCATCATTGCCTGCCCAGTTGGCACCACCGAGATTGAAACCTGGGCTATCCGTAATTTTGGAAATGGCAAAAATATTTATAGCCCTGGTGCTGTCGATGTGTTGTACAAACAAATGGCTCTGTTTTTCATCCCGCCATTTGTCCCAATCCCTAATGGGAAAACCATCGTAAACCCGGGCCTTGTATTTTTGGTTTTTCTTTTCTTCGGCTGCCTTCTTTTGAAGCGAATCAACAAAACAGCCGGGGTAAACACTGCTACCATATAGTATTGCCTTGCCATCAGGTCGCCAGCGCGGATTGGATGCACCGGAAAGTGAAGATGTAAATTTTTGAGCTTCTCCACCACCTTTCAAGTCGAGTAAATAAATCTGACTTTCCTCTTCGCCATCCCGTTTGGCTACAAAAGCCAATTTGCCGCCATCAGGGCTAAAGGCATAAGCCGATTCTCCTGCTTTGTTGGTCGTCAATCTCCTGGGCGCAGTACTTCTGTCTACAGCTGCAATCCAAATATCATTCACTTGTTCTTTTTCATTGTAAGAAGTTTCATTGACAGAAAACACCACCCATTTGCCATCCGGACTTATGGCAGGAGCACCTACCCTCTTCATCAGCCACATATCTTCATGTCCCATAACTTTTTTATCCTGGGCTTGAACAACCATAATCAGCAAACTAAAAAAAAGCGTCAGTAACCTACTCATGTTTGATTTCAATTTGAGGTAAATATAATACATTACATGTAAGTTACAGTGGCAGCGGCTCAATATTTGGTAGCGTTATACTCACATGAAAAAGTCAATGCTGATTTTGCTATTGGTGCTTGTTGGACGCGGAACTCCGTTGTCAGGTCAGGTAAAAAACCATCTCACAACCAATATTTTTTCAACCTTAAGTTCAAAAAGAAACTTAGGCCTTACCTATCACCGGGAGCTAGGCAAAAACCTCGGAATTCAATTAACCGTCTTCCACAATTTCAAACTTGGTACGCGCATTTCAAAAAACGATGAATTTGTGCCGGAATTTAAATACACACTGAATAAAAATATTCACAATCTGGGAGGAGAGTGTACGCTATATTTTTATAAAAACATGGTGGGTGGGTATATAGGATATGAATGGATACAGGTTCGCAAACAGGAGGTTTTTTGTGTTGAAGGTGAGGACCTTGGCAATGGTTTTCACGACTGCAAAGAATTTTTACCGCTGGACTACAATGACGGTATTCACATAATACAGACGGGACTGAGGCTCAGACTACCGATTCCCATTGACCCCGGACATATGGCATTCCACTTCAGACCTATGTATGCTTATTTCTGGAATGATAATAACAGTGCAATTCCAGAAGGGAAAGACAGGGAAGGGAGATCAGAATTTTCAAAAAACCTGGGCCACTGGAACAACAACCTTTTGTTTTTTGACAAAGGGTCTTATTTATCAATTAAACTTGAAGTACATGTGGGCATATCCTGGTAAAGCCATTTTAATACTGGCGTTCTTTACAACTACGGGCTTTAGTTGTTTTAAATCGAGAACCCATTTTGATGCATTTACTGTCAATTGTCCAAAATGTGATGATTTCCCTGGTGGGTATTATCAGATCATATTAGATGATGGCAACACTACTACCGTGAGACTGGAGTGCAACAGTACACGCAAGTTCAATATCCAACACAATACTGAATTTGATTTAACCCTATACTTGGATCGAAACGGCAGATGCTCTGAAAACAACACGCCATTAGGTGCTGCTGAAATTGGCCAGGAAATTGGAGAAGTAAACATCACCGAACCACCCATGATGGACCTTTTGGATGTAAAAATTAATGCTACTGATTCAAATACATATGAATTTTACTATAGCCAGGATCAATGTACCCAACCGTTTTATAATCCAAATTCAACGAACCCAAATTTGCTGGTAAAAATAAATCGTGATACCACACTCACAATTGCTGTAGTGCCGGATAAAAATATGGATCTGAAGGTTACAAAAAGAGGAGAAGTTATTTACGATGAAAATCTGCAGTTTCAGCGATCCAAAATTAGTATAGAATTATAACCCTATTTTACCGGTGCTGCGGTGGCAATGTATAAGTGAAAATTGTCTCTAAACAACTTTACAGCAATGGCCAGCAGTATGATTCCAAACATTTTTCTAAGCACATTGATAAACGACGGACTGAGTTTGTCTTTTAGATAATCACTGCTTTTCAACACCACATACACCAGCAATATATTGATAAAGATACCCGTAAGGATTTCTACATTGTTGAATTTGGCTTTGAGTGAAATAATGGTAGTCATGGTGCCGGCACCTGCCACCAAAGGAAATGCTATGGGCACGATGGTGGCCTTTTTCACTTTTTTTTCTTCCTTAAAAAGGGTAATACCCAGGATCATTTCAAAACTTATTATAAACAAGATAATTGATCCGGCCACGGCAAATGAAGGAATATCTACGCCAAACAGCTTCAACACCTGATCCCCCACGTACAAAAAAATGACCATCAATACAAGGCTCACCAACGCAGCCTTGCCTGATTCAATGCGATTGCCCTTTTCCTTCAAATCAATGATCACCGGCAATGAGCCAATGATATCAATTACTGAAAACAGGATCAGACCTACCGATAATATATTTTTTGCATCCATTTTTTAATATTTATATAACCTGAAAGCCACCTGCATAAGGGTCGTCTGTGGGATCTACCAAAATGGTATTGTACCCATAGATTCTGGCCCAGCCCTCGATTGAAGGAATGATGGCATCAAAAGTTCCAACTTTTACTTCGTCTTCAATCTTTCCGGTAAAAGTGGAAGCTATGTAACTTTCATGTACAAATGATGCTCCCTTTTGTAAGCGGCCCTTTGCATACCACTGGGCCATCCTGGCAGAAGTGCCCGTACCACATGGACTTCGGTCGATGGCCTTGTCACCGTAAAACACAGCATTCCTGGCATCGGCATTTTCATTGATTGGTTTGCCTGTCCACATTACATGGCTGCACCCCTGTATGTTGACATCCAAAGGATGTATAAATTTGTACTGCTCGTTGATTATTTTACGGAGCGAACGACTCATAGCTATAAGCTGATCCGCAGTATAGTCAGAGAGGTCACTGAAGTTTTTTTGAGGGTCAACGATGGCATAAAAATTACCCCCATAAGCTACATCCACTGAGAGCAAACCCAAATCCGGGTGATTTACTTCCAGACCAGCAGAATGAAGAAATGAAGGCACATTTTTAAGCTTTACTGATTTTACTTTATGGTCAACTTGCCGGTACGTTATTTCAACCAGTCCCGCAGGAGTTTCCAGCCTAAGAAAGCCCTGATTTTTTGGGATGATTAAGCCTTCCTCGATGGCTATGGTAACAGTACCAATTGTGCCATGACCACACATTGGCAGGCAACCGCTGGTCTCAATAAACAAGACAGCCATATCATTTGCTGTATCTGAAGGTGGATACAAAATGGAGCCACTCATCATATCATGCCCTCTGGGTTCAAACATGAGTGATTTTCTGATCCAATCATAATGCTTTAAAAAAAAGAGCCTCTTCTGAGCGATGTTATCCCCCTCGAGTTGAGGAAAGCCCCCTGCAACCACCCTCACCGGATTACCACAAGTATGGGCATCAATGCAAAAAAATCTTCTTTTTTCCATCATTCAACATTGCCTTGTGTAAATAAGCCATTGATGGTACGCCAGCTGCCATTTGGATTTTCATTTCGCAAACACGACGGCAACAAATGTTCCGGCCAGTTTTGAAACGCCACCGGCCTCAACCATCTTCTGATGGCCTTGTTGCCAACAGCTGTAAAACGCGCGTCGGTAGTCGCCGGAAATGGACCTCCATGCACCATGGCATCGCATACCTCTACCCCTGTTGGTACCCCATTATAGATGACTCGCCCTGCTTTCTGTGTCAGTATTGGCATCAGTGTGTTTACAATCATTTCGTCTTGCTCAGCAGCAACAATGGTAGAAGTAAGCTGCCCCCCTAATACAGCGATGCAAGACAAAATATCAGCTACATCTTCGCATTCAACCAATAGAGAAAAAGGGCCAAAGACCTCTTCATGTAAGGTGGATTGAGCTCGAAATTCATCGGCCTTCACCGTTGCCACCACGGGCGTTCCAGTCCCTTCGGCAGATGGGGCTACCTGCGCCAATACGGCCACACCTTTGCTACCCGTCACTATTGTTTTTCGATCCACAAAATTTTGAAAGATGCCTTCATTGAGCATTTTAAAATCACGTATTTGTTCAATTTTTTGTGCCAGTGTATCCTTAAAATTATCCAATTCTGCTCCTTTAATACCAAAAAGCAGACCCGGGTTGGTGCAAAACTGACCTACGCCAACTGTAATGGCTGCAGCATACGTTTCTGCCCATTGATTGGCTCCCAATCGAAGTGCCGAAGGCAATAATAAAACCGGATTGACACTGCCCATTTCTGCAAAAACAGGGATGGGATCTTTTCTTCGTTGGGCATATTCATGGATGGCCATGCCCCCTTTAAGAGAGCCGGTAAAACCCACTGCTTTAATGGCAGAATGCTGGACCAGTATTTTTACTTCTTCAAAATCCCTGGCTTCAAAATGAATAAATAAGTCTTGGGGAAAGCCGTGCTTTTTTATAGCCGCTGCCAAGGCAGCTGCAACAATGGCTGAGGTTTTGGGATGCGCAGGGTGGGCTTTGTAGATAACCGAACATCCGGCGGCCAGGGCCGATGCTGTATCTCCGCCTGCCGTTGAATAAGCCAATGGAAAATTGCTGGCACCAAAAACTACCACCGGACCAATAGGGACCAAAGCAGAGCGCAAATCAGGTTTGGGCAGGGGTTGTCTATCCTGTATTGCGGTATCAATGACCGCCTCTTCATAGCTTCCATTTTGAATTGCATCGGCAAACATCCTTAGCTGACTACAGGTGCGTCCCCTTTCTCCCTGAAACCTTACGATGGGCAGATTGCTTTCTGCCGAAGCAGTCTGAAGCAGCTCATCGCCCAATGCTTCAATTTCATCGGCCATACCTCTTAAAAGTCCGGCCCTTTCAGCTTTGCTTTTGAGCAATGCCTGGTCCATAGCTTTTGTAGATCTTTTGGCCAAAGCCTCTATAGTATCTCTGTTTATCATATCAATCCAACTGTGGTCTGGTTCTTAGCCCTGTTTCAATAATTTTAATAATGCTTTCCCGCTCTGTTCCGCTCAACACCAACCTTGGTGGTCTTACATATTCTGTACCCAGGCCACAAAGCTGCTCTGCCAGCTTGATGTATTGTACCAATTTGGGATGAATATCCAGTTCGAGCAAAGGTAAAAACCAACGATACAGAGCCCTTGCCTCTGCCCATCTCTGCTGCTCGCAAAGTTGGTAAAGATGCACTGTTTCTTTAGGGAAGGCACACACCAAACCTGCTACCCAGCCATCGGCACCCAACACAAACGATTCCAATGCCAGGGTATCCACGCCACACATTACGCTAAGCCTGTCACCAAATCTGTTTTTTAAGCGGGTTACATTGCTTACATCCCGGGTTGACTCTTTTACAGCCTGAATGTTGTTGTGTTCATTTAACAATTTATCAAAAACCTCAAGGCTGACCAAATTTTTGTAGTCAATGGGGTTGTTGTAAATCATAATGGGTAGATCTGTTGAGGATGCTACTGAAGAAAAATACTGGTATAACTCATTGTCGTCTGCCTTGTACCTCATTGGAGGCAAAAGCATAAGGCCATTGGCACCCCATGACTGGGCATGTCCGGCTTTAGTTACCGCTTCCAAAGTTGAACCTTCTGCTATGTTTAGTATCACAGGTACGGAACCTTTGCACGCTTGAAGGGTGTATTTGACCAAAGTTTCCTTTTCATAATCATCCAATACACTGGCTTCACCCAGGGTGCCTCCCAGAATAATGCCATTGACCCCTGCAGCTAGTTGGAAGCTCAGATTGTGGCCAAATGTGTCCAAATCCAGGCTGCCGTCTTGCTTAAATTTGGTGGTAAGCGCAGGAAATACCCCCTTCCAGTTTACTTGCATTGCTTTTTTCACAAATATACAGAATAGGCTGTCAAGGTGAAAGCAAATATTGAGCGTAGTCACTTCGGAGATTGATGTCCATCAATAGACCTGACCTCAATTTTGACCAATTTTGAGGTAAAATTTCCACGATGCATTCCCTTATAGAAAAGTATAACTATGAGGTACCCCGGTATACCTCTTATCCTGTGATCACTCAATGGAAAGATCAGTTGGATGCCAGTTCATGGGCCGCCCAGGTCAAACAGCAATTATCAGCCAATTCGAGACTTTCACTCTACCTCCATCTTCCATTCTGTGAATCGCTGTGTACTTATTGTGGTTGTAATAAACACATTACAGTTAACCACAACGTCGAAGAACCCTATCTGGCCGCCATTTTGAAAGAATGGCAAATGTACACGTCGCTGCTGGAAGAAAAACCCATCATCAATGAGTTGCATCTGGGTGGAGGCACGCCCACTTTTTTTTCTCCTTCCAATCTCAGGGCGTTAATTGAAGGATTGTTTTCAGAAGGCATTGAAAGGGGAAGTGAAGCTGCATTTAGTTTTGAAGCACATCCATCCTCAACCACCACTGAACACCTCACCACATTGGCTTCACTTGGTTTTCAAAGACTGAGTTTGGGGGTTCAAACTTTTGATGAAGAAATTTTAAGGGTTATCCATCGTTTCCAAACCACCGAGCAGGTGTATGCAATATTCAACAAGGCCAAAGAAATTGGTTACAACTCCATTAATTTTGACCTCATCTATGGCTTGCCAAAACAAACCATCAACGACATTTACCAAACCATGGACCATGTGAGCAGAATGATGCCGGAAAGGATTGCATTTTATAGCTATGCCCATGTTCCCTGGACTGCTCCCAGCCAGCGAGCCTATGATGAAAATGATTTACCGCTGGGCGAGGAAAAGAGGGCTCTCTATGAAAAAGGTAAAGAACTGCTGCTCATTCTGGGATACGAAGAGATTGGAATGGATCATTTTGCACTGCCGGGCGATGGACTTGCCATAGCCAGACACAATGGTCATCTCAATCGAAATTTTATGGGCTATACAGACCTTGCCAGCGATAATATGTTGGGGTTGGGTGTTTCATCTATATCCGAATTGGGCAGAGCTTACCATCAAAATGTAAAAACATTAAAAGAGTATTATGATCACATTTCACTGGCTACCCTACCTACACTCAAAACCCATTTATTGAGTGAAACTGAACAAAAGACACGAAAGACCATAAAGAATCTGATGTGTCAGCTTCATGAGGTAGATTCAAGCGATATACAGATCAAAGATCCGGAAGCTTTAAAAGAAATGCAGGATGACGGCTTGATTGAATTTACAGACGAAAAATGGCAAATTACAGAACGGGGTCTACCCTTTATTCGAAACATTGCAGCATGTTTTGACCCTTATTACGAAAGAAAAACGGAAATCAAACAGTTTAGCTCTGCAATTTGATTTCCGTTAATAAACGATTTATTTGAATAGGGTAACATCACCCCTATAGGTCTTCATTTGACCATCAAGGAATTTGACTGTAGCAGTATATACATATACACCTGGCAAAGCCTGTTGTCCTCTGAAAAGGCCGTCCCAACCGGTGCTGGCGTCGGGTATATAATTGAAGTTGCTGTATACTACATTGCCCCATCTATCGTAGATGTAAAAGCTCTCTACGTTGACCACACCGTAGCCGGTGCGGATGTCAAAGAGTTTATTGCCTTCATTGCCCGATGGTAAAAAGATGTTGGGCAGGTAAACCCTTCTTTCATCTTTGACCAAAACATTGACTTCATCAAAGGCGGTGCAACCATTTTCATTGGTGACCACAAGTCGGATCAGCAAATCTGATTTGGGTGTACCTGCAACCTCTGTACATGGATCGCCAATACACGTGAGATCGCCCAGGCCCGACCACTGATAATTGATAATGGCAAATTCGGATTCAATAAACGGAGTTATTATTCCTACTTCTTCCCCCAGATTGATTTCTCTGTCTTCTCCCAATTCCACCAAAATGGGTTCAGGCTGGGTGATGACAGCGGTGGTATCAACCTTACATCCACTGGCATCAAAGATGCTCACCAGGTACTCTCCGGCAAACAACTGCAAACATGAGTCTATGGGAATGCGGAGTCCATTGTTGATTTGCATCGTATAGTTGCCGGCAACACCACCTACCACATCGCTCACAACAATGCAGGTGGTCCCTCCAAAGCAGTTGGGTGCCTCAGGAACGGCTACCTTTGCACTAATTGGATTGGGCCGCTCCATGCTATATGAAATCGAAGCAGTACACCCATTCTGGTCACTCACTGTAATGCGGTAAATGCCCTGGTCGAGGTTGGTTGCCAAATTGCTTTGAGATACATTAGGAGACCATACAAAATTATAGCCCACTCCTGGTATAGGTGTACCCCCGGATGCCAATAAACCCAACTGACCAATGCTGGTTTTACATGATAGTGGTATGGTAAGTGTTGAATCGATTTTTAGTTTCACGGTATCCACAGCTGTGATCAATACCGTATCACTTAATGTGCAACCATTGCCGTCTGTGACAACGAATGGATAGGAACCTGCGCATAAATTAAAAACCGTATTGCCATTGAAAGGTACTGTTGGCCAACTCACACTGAGGGCTCCGCCTGTGCCCCCGGTGGCTGTGACATCAATACGACCTGTGCAGCTACCTGCACAGATGCCAGAGGTCTGGTAACTTGCGTTGATTGCAGGAGGTGAGCTTACATCAAAAAAGACGGTGTCAGAAACACATTTGGCGTCGGTTACAAAGACCCAGTTTTTGCCGCCAGCCAACTTGGTGGCCGAATGTGGATTGAAAATGCCGCCACTCATTTCTCCGCTTGACCAGAAAAATTTATACCTGCCATCATTCACCGGGCCTCCGCTAGCAAGGGCCGTTGCTTTGCCATCTTCTTTACCGTTGCAACTTTCTGCAATAATATTGGAAACCGTGAGGGTAAAATCCGGAGGTGATGGCAATACAAGGGTAGTATCCTTGGTACAGCCGCTTTGATCGGTAAGTCGCACCTGATAGGTCCCCGGTTCTGCGGGTGCAAGCACTGAGTTGGTACCCAATACTTGATTGGGGTTTGAGACCAATGTCCATCTATAAGCATAAGATGGGGCTCCTCCTGTGGCTGTAATGCCCACACTGCCGGTGAAACCACCTCTGGGACATTCGGGTGCAATGAGTTCAACACCTGTTATGGATAAGCCATCTGGGTTGAGCAGAGGTACAGAAGCAATGGCTACACAGCCATCTACTGTCACTGTTACCCGGTAAGTTCCCCACGACAAGCCGGAGATGCTTCTAGTGGAACCCACCGGTCCAACTCCAATTTTTTCCCAGCTATAGGTTGCATTGGTGGGTACGGCTCCTTCAAAATTGACAATAACAGCACCATCTGCTCCATCTTTACAACTGATGGCTTTGAGCACGACGGCTTTGACCGAGTCAGTACCTGGCGCATTTTCCAAAGAAACCGTGATTACAGTATCGCACATTACATTGTCAGAAACCGTTACGGTATATGTTCCTTTTGGAAGATTTGTTCTAACATCCTGGGCTGTGGCATCATCGCTCCATTTGTAGTTATAAGTAGGTTCGCCACCTGAAGGAGTAAGTTGAATGCTACCCAGCCCTGTGCAGGAAGGATCTGTTTTATTGACCGCCACAACAAACTTGGAGAATGGCTGATTGATGGTAAAACAAAAAGTATCTCTGCAGCCGATGTTGGATCTGGAATAAATGCAGTAGTCACCGGCAGCCAGCGTATTGTTGAGATGGATGCCCATGGGACCACTGATGCCTCCTGGATGGGGTGTTGAAGTTCCGGCGTAGTAAGTATTCATAATAAATGAAGTGCCTATGCCCGAGCCACCTGCTTTAACTTCTACCTTGCCCGTGGATTCGCCAAAACAGGCAACGTCTTCTTTGTTGACGAGGGTAAATTCGGTCGCATTTTTGTAGGGGACAAATACCTGTTGATCAATCATACATGGCGAGAGATTACCTAAATAATTTATTGCATAATCCTGTATCTTGATGTTTAGAAGTCCAGCTGGAGCACTAGTCCAGGTGTATGGATTAGAAGTAGAAATAAAAGTATTACTGGGTGGTAACCTCAATTGATAAGGCTGTAAGCCGGTCTTTGGGGTGCCGCCGGAAACAGTAATTCGAATTATGGCATCATTCAATCCTTTACAGGATGCAGAATCCAGGATTTCGACCTGGGCCCTTAGCGTATCGGCATAGAGTGTGAAATCTTTTGAAATTACACAACCATTTGCATCCACTATGCTTGCCGAATATTTTCCGTTTCGCAATGCCTCAATGCTATCTTTTTTAAATTCACCATTCGACCATTTGACTGTATATGGAGAAAAAAGAACGTTGATATTGGTGAGTTTTATTTTTCCATTGTCTTCTGAAAAACAAGATGGGTTGAAAGTTACCCCATCAAAAGTTGGCTGTCCAGAGGGATCAATAAAAAATGGAATATTTCGCACATGTCCATCCGAGTCTGTGAGAATGATATTGTAATTGCCTCCTGATACATTGGGAACAGTAATCTGTTGTTTTTCTCCCACATTACTGCCGGAGGCAATAGACACCGCTCCTTTGAGCACATTGTAAGAATATGGGGCGGTACCACCAATGCCATAAAAAGTAATGGATCCGTCTGATGCACCGTTAACCGAAGGGACACAATAATATTTAACGATTGAAAAATCAGCCGCATTAACATTTACTGTACACGGTGATGAAGTTATTGTGAGTTTTCCAAATTCCGTTGTTCCTTCGAGGTTATCGTTGTTGTATATATATATTGGAGAAGATTCGCCCGGCTGACCTATAATGGTAAAACAAAGTGTGAAAATAAGACAATCATCAGTGATATTTACTGCAGGTATACCAGACCAAACAAATGCAATAACACCATTGTTTTTATCATTAAATTCATCTTTAGTGAGACCAGGAATACAACCTGTCGTAACAGGAGTTCCCGTATATGCCAATACAGTAGGGTCGTATCCAATGTCAAACTGCAATGAACTCAACTGGCTCACTGCTTGGTCTATAGTGAAGGTAATACACCTGGTATCCCCCGGCACACCATCTGCACAATCAATAGAAATATTGGTTGTCTGATCTTGTGCGCTGATCTCCTGGCTTTGGGCCAGAAAAAATGCCAGGCAAATGAGCAGTGCCCTTAAGTTCATGGAAATAGGATTTTTCATTCAAAACAAAACGCAAAAATATGGAATATTCCCGTAATATGAGCGTGGTTATCCCTTATTTAACACCCGTGTAAACCCTTAAAAAAGGCTTAGAGCTAAAATAAAATAACGCACACCCTTCATAAAAATTGCAGGAATGTCTATGGGTAAGAGTAAATTTTGTGAGCCATAGCTGCAACGCCATCAAATTTTATTTGATTTTTTTTAGTCGGGTCAGCGCTTTAGATGATCTTCGTCATAAAATTATCAGCCACCTACCCTGTTGAGGGAGGTGGCTGAACAATCACCCCTATGATTGATTTATTGCTCTTTGACTCAGCGTCTACAAAACCACGGCCTGGAGATGGTGTTTTTGCTGAATTTCTTCTCTGTATTTCTCAGCTTCATCTCTTGACGAGAAGGAGGCTGCTACTACCCGGAATAATTTTTTACCGGCGTTGTCTACTTTTTGAACGCTAACTTCTTTTTGCAACAACCTTGCCAATTCTTCCGATTGTCGCACCGCATTGGTTTCCTGGCTATAGGCCCCCAACTGCACCCAATATTGAACTGAAGCTACTATTTCCCTTTTTTCAACTTTCGCCGGCGCAGACCCCGATGTAAAAGCAGTAGAAGGGGAAGTATTGACCTTGTGAACAACGGGTTGTTCCAATTTTTTATCAATAACCGAGGCAAGCAGGCTTCTCATCTTTTTTATGCCCAGTGTTTCTTCTCTTCGCTCTACCATGACACCTTCCTGGTTGAAGATGAGCACAGTTGGCAAAAATCGAATGTCGAACCTACTTTTCATCTCAAAACCTTCCATATCATCGATGTTGACACGAAGGGTGATAAAATGTTGTTGCAATTGCCCTATTACTTCAGGGTCCTTAAAGGTATTTTCATCCATCCATTGGCATGGATTGCACCAGGGTGCGTAAAAATCCACAAAAAGCAGCTTGCCTTGTTCGCTTGCCTGCATTTTAGCTTTTTCAAATGCCCCTCTGTCCAGACTGTTGCCCGCCATAAGCTGGGTCCAACTCAAAAACAAGATCAGCAACTTCATCCCTATTTTTGTCATGGTTTTATGCATTTGTGAGGAAATAGTTTAATGTATTAAAAATTACTGTAATATGTTACAGTACTAATTAGCAACCAATAATGATGCCAACTGGTATAAACGAAATAACATTAAATAAATTATTATGTATATTTAACTGTATTTCTATTGTTTACGATTTATGATAATATTTAATTTATTTAACATTGATTGTTCTATGCTTGCATCATAACCGCATTCCTCCATCTTCCGGCTTTTGATTAAAGCAACAGCAAACCATGATTGCCGTCATGTAAAAAATGTATATTTGCAGCCGAAATCAGTTTTCAAATGACAAAGAGGAGGGCAGCCATTACCGGCGTTGCAGGATATGTTCCGGAAGATGTATTAACCAATGAAGATCTGTCGAAGATGGTAGATACATCCGATGAATGGATTACCACAAGAACCGGCATTAAACAACGCCACATCCTCAGGACTCCCGGCAAAGCCACCAGCGATATGGGCTACGAAATTGTGACTAGATTGCTGGAAAAAACAGGTGTGGCTGCAGAAGAAATAGAATTGCTCATTTGTGCTACCGTGACCGGCGACATGAAGTTTCCGGATACCGCCAATACCATACTCGAAAAAGTAGGCGCAAAAAATGCCTTTGGATTTGACATCAATGCCGCTTGTTCCGGCTTTTTATACGCATTGGCAACGGCGTCAAAGTTCATCGAAACGGGCACCTACACCAAAGTAGTTGTGGTGGGGGTTGATATGATGTCTTCCATCGTAGACTATACTGACCGTACCACGTGCGTTATTTTTGGTGATGGAGGAGGTGGGGTTTTACTGGAACCCAACGATGAAGATTACGGTGTCATGGATAGCATCTTAAAGGCAGATGGCGCCGGCAGGCAGTACCTCCACCTCAAAGCAGGAGGGTCCCTAATGCAAACCACCGAAGAAACGGTCAAACAACGATTGCATTACGCCTACCAGGATGGAAAACCCGTATTTAAAGCAGCGGTAACGGGTATGACTTCAACCTTGCGTGAAATTATGGAACGCAATGGCCTCAACAACGACACCGTAGAATGGCTTGTACCCCACCAGGCCAATATGCGCATCATCAACTCCGTGTCAGAGATGCTCGATTTTCCAATAGAAAAAGTGATGATCAACATCCAGAACTACGGCAATACCACCGCAGGCACCCTTCCCCTTTGCCTTGCGGATTATGAAAGTAGGTTAAAAAAAGGTGACGACATATTGCTGACAGCATTTGGTGGAGGCTTTACCTGGGGCAGCGTTTACATCAAATGGGCTTACGACGGCAAGGCTTAATACCCTGATTTTCATTTCTCTGTGTATTCCTTTGGCAATATTGCCGGTAAATGATTATTTTCGCCCCGTTTTTTAAAAAATTATCAATCAATGGCATCAACCGCAGACATCAGAAACGGACTTTGCATTAGTTACAACAATGATATTTTCACCATCGTGGAATTTCAGCATGTGAAACCAGGAAAAGGAGCCGCTTTCGTGAGAACAAAACTCAAATCCCTTACTACTGGCAGGGTAATTGACAACACTTTCCCTTCAGGACACAAGATCGACGATGTAAGGGTGGAAAGAAGAAAATTCCAGTTTCTTTACAAAGATGAGAATGGCTACCACTTTATGGACAATGAAAGTTATGATCAGGTAGAACTGAAAGAAGCCTTCCTCGATCGTCCGGAATTTTTAAAGGAAGGTGCAGAAATTGAAATTCTTTTCCACGCAGAAAAAGAAATTCCACTTACAGCAGAAATGGCTCCCCATGTTGTTTTAGAGGTAACCTATGCTGAACCAGGGGTGAGAGGAGACACCGCTACCAACGTGACTAAAAATGCAACTTTGGAAACCGGTGCTGAAGTCAAAGTACCCATCTTCATCAATGAAGGTGATAAAATTAAGATCGACACCCGTACAGGTGACTATCTTGAAAGGATGAAATAACGACATCTGCGAAATAAAATTTTGCATTTTTCTCCTTTTTAATTTAATATTTTGATGATAAAAACCAGTTTGCGAAAGTGGTCGGAATGAAGAATTTGCCCTATCTTTCGCCAACTGATCTAATAACCAATTAAAATAGAATGAGCATGACCTTTAAAGAAATTCAGGACCTGATCAAATTGATGGACAAGTCAAATTTGAGTGAATTCAGCTTTAAAACTGAAACTTATGAAATAAAGATCAAGGGCCCCAGGTCTTATGCGCCAGCGGTAATGACCACTGCACTTCCGGTTGCCGCTCCTACCCTTCCACAGATGCCGTCAGTTGTTGCGCCAAGTTCGGCCCCTGCTGCGGAAGCCAGCAAGGCAGAATCCTCTCCAAAAGCCGGTACTGCCAGCAATCTGATTGAAATTAAGAGTCCAATGGTTGGTACCTTCTACAGGTCATCGGCTCCTGATAAACCTGCCTTTGTTTCTGTGGGTGATAGCGTACAGAAAGGAAGTGTGGTATGTATCATTGAAGCGATGAAACTTTTCAATGAGATTGAGAGCGAATTTGCCGGTAAGATTGTAAAAGTAATGGTTGAAGATGCTTCACCGGTAGAGTACGATCAGGTATTGTTCCTGGTAGAACCCTGATTACCGATTCACAAAAAACTGACACATGTTTAACAAGATATTGATTGCCAATCGCGGTGAAATCGCGCTACGCGTAATACGCACATGTAAGGAGATGGGCATTAAAACGGTGGCCATTTATTCTACAGCAGACAAAGACAGCCTTCATGTGCGTTTTGCAGATGAAGCCGTTTGCATAGGCCCTCCTGCTTCTGCCGATTCCTACCTCAACATACCCAAAATCATGGCTGCGGTTGAAATAACCAACTCTGATGCAGTACATCCCGGTTATGGCTTCCTGGCAGAAAACGCCAAATTTTCAGAAATCTGTGCGGAATATGGTGTGAAATTTATCGGCCCCACTCCTGACCAGATCAGAAAAATGGGTGATAAAATTACTGCCAAAGAAACTATGATTAAAGCCGGCGTTCCGGTAGTACCAGGTTCAGGAGGCTTGCTTAAAGACGTAAAGGAAGGTATTAAAATAGCCAATGAAATAGGCTACCCTGTGATACTCAAAGCCACTGCAGGTGGTGGTGGAAAAGGTATGCGTGTAGTTTGGAATGACGGCGAATTTGAAGACGCATGGAACAAGGCACGCATGGAAGCCAAGGCTGCCTTTGGCAATGATGGCATCTATGTTGAAAAATTCATTGAAGAACCCCGTCACATTGAATTCCAAATCATTGGCGACCAAATGGGCACGGTAGTCCACTTGTCGGAAAGAGATTGCTCCATCCAGCGCAGACACCAAAAGCTGGTGGAAGAAAGTCCGTCTCCGTTTATGACAGATGAATTGCGAGAGAAGATGGGAGACGCAGCTGTGAAAGCAGGTCAGGCCATCAATTACGAAGGTGTGGGTACCATCGAGTTTTTGGTTGACAAGTATCGCAATTTCTATTTCATGGAGATGAATACCCGTATCCAGGTTGAACACCCGGTGACCGAAGAGGTGATTGACCACGACCTTATCAAAGAACAAATCAAGGTAGCCGCTGGTATACCCATCTCAGGTAAAAACTATTTTCCTACCATGCATGCAATGGAATGCAGGATCAATGCTGAGGACGTTTACAATGGCTTCAGACCCAATCCGGGCAAGGTAAATTCATTCCACACACCCAAAGGGCATGGTGTGAGGGTAGATACGCATGTTTACGCGGGTTATACCGTACCACCCTTTTATGATTCAATGATCGCCAAACTCATTTGTAAGGCACAAACACGAGAGGAGTGCATCACCAAAATGCAACGTGCCCTTGATGAGTTTATCATTGAAGGCATAAAGACCACTGTTCCATTTCACATACAGTTGATGAAAAACGAGGATTTCCGCAATGGCAATTTCCATACCGGCTTCCTCAACAACTTTGAGATCCAACCCGAGTAATCGGTCTGCGGACTTATGAAAGGGCTGGAACGGTTAATCGCCTATCTGGGTCGGTACAAAGCCGCCATCGTTGCCAGTATTTTGTCCAACCTGCTCTTATCGGTGTTTACAGTAGTAAGCATACCGGTAATCATCCCTTTTTTTCAGCTGCTTTTTGACCGTGTACCGTCCACCGCCACTGGCAAAACAGGGGTGGAAGCATGGATGAATGCCCAATTCCTTCAACTCATCCAAAGTCAGGGCAAGGAAACCGCACTCGTATTTGTGTGTATTGTCATCGTAATTATATTTTTCCTCAAAAACCTGTTTCGTTACCTGGCATTGTATTACATTGCCCCGGTGCGCAACGGCATCGTGAGAGATTTAAGGCACGACTTATTCACCCACTTCCTCGCGTTACCATTGTCATTTTACAATGAGGAGCGAAAAGGCGACCTCATGAGCAGGGCCAGCCTCGATGTACAGGAAATTGAATGGTCGATTCTCAATGTCATAGAATCTATTTTTAAGGCCCCCATCATCATAGCGGGCTGCCTGATTTTTATGTTTTACATCAGCGTAAAACTCAGCTTATTTGTATTTGTCCTCTTGTTGTTCACGGCCCTCATCATTGGCGGAGTGGGCAGATCGTTGCGTGCATCATCGGGCACTGTGCAGCAAAAATTGGGCAATCTATCCTCCATGATAGAAGAGACCTTGTCCGGTTTGCGCATCATCAGGGCTTACAATGCACAGGCATACACGCAGCGAAAATTTAATCAGGAAAACGAAGCATATTACAAAACCCTCAATACCCTCTTGCGCAAAAGAGACATGGCGGCCCCTCTCTCGGAATTTCTGGGAGTTACAGTAGTAGCAGTGCTGTTATGGTACGGCACCATGCTGGTGATGCAACAAACCATGAGCCCTGAAACCTTTTTTGCCTTTGTATTTGCCTTTTACCAAATCATAGAGCCTTCCAAATATTTTGCCTCTGCATGGTACAACGTACAAAAAGGAAGGGCAGCTATGGATCGGATCGAGGTCATTCTTGCTACCGAAATAAGCAAGCCACACAGCGATGGGCAAATGGATATTCGGGAATTTAATCATGAAATCACCTTCGACCACGTGGGGTTTACCTATGCCAATGCCGAAAAGCCGGCGCTCAAAAACATTAGTTTTTCTGTTAAGAAAGGTGAAAAAGTAGCCCTTGTAGGCCCTTCCGGTGGAGGAAAAAGCACGTTGATGGACACCCTGATTCGTTTTCAGGAAATAGATAACGGAAGTATTACCATAGATGGAAAAGACATACGTCAGTTGAAGGTTGATGCCCTGCGATCACTGTTTGGCGTGGTAACCCAGGAAGCCATACTTTTCAACGACAGCATAGGCCAAAACATCGCTTTTGGAGAAGAGAACATAGACGAAAACAAAATAAAGGACGCTGCCATCACAGCCAATGCGCACGACTTTATTTCTGCCACCACTGAAGGTTATGCGCACAATATTGGCGACAAAGGAAACAAACTCAGTGGAGGGCAAAAACAACGCCTCACCATTGCTCGTGCGGTGTACAGAAATCCACCCATTTTGATACTCGATGAAGCTACTTCGTCGTTAGATTCTGAGTCGGAAAAAATTGTACAGGAAGCCATTGACCACATCATGAAAGACAGAACCTCATTTGTTATAGCCCACAGACTATCCACCATCAAAAAGGCCGATAAAATTGTGGTAATTGAAAAAGGTGAGGTGTTGGCCATTGGAAAGCACGATGAGTTGTACAGCCAGTCTGCACTTTATAGAAATTTAGTAGACAATCAAAATATGGCCATATGAAAAGCACGATTTTTGGAGTATTTATGCTTTCCTTTTTGTTGGCACAGGGCCAGTCTATTAAATGCCTGCCCGCTGCTGGCGACAACTATATCCGATGTGCCCATACCGATAAGATAGAAACTTTCCTAACAGAGCCTTCAACCAATGGTTACTGGGATTTTGGTTTTTTGAAAACGTATTATGCCATTACCGAAAAGTTTGAAAAAGCCAGTACCGGATCTATGACTAAGTCCTTTCCGGGCGCAAGTCTCGTTTGGAAAAAAAACAACAATGAAGAAGAATACCTATTTATAAAAGATGGCGCCCTTTATTCTTTGGGCAAATCAGTAGAGCTCCCTTTTTCCAAAAACAAACGCGATATCTTGCGCTATGAGCCTGCCAGGAGGATATTTCAAACCGGACTGAAAAAAGGAGAAGAAATAGAAAACCGCTACACCATGCATGTAGTGATGGCAAGAAAAGACATCAACCTCAAACTCAATTTTATTCCTGCACAGTTTGACAGCATTTGGCTGGAATTGAGCTATACCGAAAAAGGAGAACACCTTGGCGAAGGCAATGTCAGTCTTGGAGGCAACTCATCGCAGGTTGTCAAAATGGAATACAGCATTCTCCAAAATTACAGGGTCAAAGGAAGGAGGCCACACGGCAGATGGGAAGCGTACGACAAGTTATTTGGAAATTCATTACCTGCAGATCTCTCTTCGTATCTGAGATTACAACAATACAATCGCGTAGATTTTTTATCTCCCGATTATGTTGGATTGATGATTAGCTATGAATACATGAACAACTCCATTACCCGCGTCGATTACCAAAACAGGGATGTGGAAAGTCAGGTAGCTCAACTTCAATACAATGACTTTGGCATAGTAGCTCACCCCAACCCCAGCTACGGCCCTGTCCTGATAGATTTGTTTAATTATCCTTTTGACGACTACACCCTGGAAGTATTCAACATTGTGGGCAAAAGAGTATTTGTGAGGTCTTTCACCTCAAAAGATGGTCGAATGCTCCGCGTTGATTTATCTGCATTAAAAAGGGGCACCTACCTCTATTCCATCTTTGATGGCAACAAGCGTAAGATGGTTACGAAGCGGGTGAGTTTGATTGGGATATAGGGGATAGGGGTTAGGCGCTAGGTTTTTTTTGATAACGAAGGGCTAGCCATGTTAAAAATATTACAATCAAAGATAAGAAATGAAATTTATAATAAAAGGAAGTCTTATTTGAGGGCGCGATATTAGATGCAGTGATCCGGCTCCAGGCTATAAAAGCATCAGCAATGGGTAATTGTCCAAATAGATATCGTTTATTGTTTGATGTGGTGAGTGGGAAGCCAAATGCATTTATGGTCTTGTATTGATCTTCGGCAGAATGTATATTTCCGACTGCTGCATGAGTGCCTACTGAAACAATGGTTGCAGCAAAACCTACTCCTAAAATCACGGGGCCGGAATCAATGTCGCTTTCACCGGATTGGCCTTTGGGAAATTCTGAAATAAAAGGCAATCCAAATAAAGTTGTCGCGAAATATTTTTGAAATTGTTGATATTGTGATTTTGCAAAAAGGGGGTCAATTTCAGCAAGCAGCCTTATCATTAGACTACTAGAGCTACCCCTTGCTCCAGACAAAATCTCGCCAGTTGTATAATGCACCTGATGTGGAATCATTTGCGTTTTTTCATCCAGCTTCGATTTAATTTCCTTAACCCAGGCAACAACAAACGAATTGTACTTACTATCCAAAATCTTATGGTAATGGGCCAATGAAGCTATGGCCACCACATTGTCTGCCGGCCATGCAGCACCCTCATAAGATAGTAAAAAAGGAGACTTTGATTTTTCAAAAGCTGAGAAAATTTCTTTGCAATTCGACTCGTATTGATTTATGAGTTCAGCTCTGTTATTAAATGAATCATTTATTAACAGTATCTTCGATAGAAGGTAATTTTTCCAACCCAATAAGAAAATGCCATAGGAGGGTGAGATATTTTCATCAAAATTCCAAAATACTTCAGGTGCAGTTATTTGTTCATAAGCATACAATGCCTCCGTCAGCGCTTGACTCCGTAATTTTTGATCATTACTTTTTATCCCAACTTCACACCAGGTGAGGCCATACAAAACATGAATAAAAACGAAACCTTCGGGATAAAGATGCTGCATTCGATATGCCAGTTTATTATGCCTAAGTTCATATTTTAGAAAATTTTGTTGCAGCAACACCACCTTCATTGTTTGCTGAAAATCACTTTTAACTGGCAATAATTTTAAGTTGATCCACAAAACCAGTATTGTGAATAAAACCAATAAATATTTAGTGAATTGGAGTAGCAAGGTCAAACCATCGAATTGAATAATAAAGGTAGCTGGTAAGCCGTCATTTCATATTAAAACGAGAATAATTCGTCGGTATTATATTTACTGAAAGGTTGCCCCGTTGATTGGTATTACTATTTCTACTAAAATTATTATCCTACATTTTTTTCACATAAAAGGAAAAGCAAATCTGCTTACCTCAGCCATCGGTCGACCTAATCCTCTTTGATGATCCGCTTCCTATTTGGTATTGGAATTTCCGGAAGAGATCTTTCAAAATTGAAAAAAAGCGCAATAAACCGCCCACTCCCGTAATTCGAAATTCACAATTGAACCCAACCCCCGTAATTTAAAATTCGTAATTGATACCACTCCCGTAATTCGAAATTCGTAATTCGCAATTGAATATCAACCATTTACATATTAAAACCCAACACTCACCTACCCTCCTTGCTTTTCTCCCTCCCACTCCTTATATTTACCTTAAATTTTTTTCCTTGCGTTTTTTCCTCATAGCCGGGCTTGCTTTATTGTTTACTTTTCAGCTCCACGCCACCCACAATCGGGCCGGAGAAATCACCTATCAGCAAATCGGACCCCTGACGATTCGTATGACCATCACCACCTACACCAAAGAAAGCAGTTTTGCTGCCGATCGGGATAGCCTCGAGATCTTTTGGGGTGATGGACTTTCGCAATGGATCAAGCGCGCCAATGGCAAAGGTCAGTCTCTGGAAAATGATGTCAAACTCAATATTTACACCGCAGAACATACTTATCCCGGTCGCTCGACCTATACCATATCATTCGTGGATCCCAACAGATCGGGCAACATTGTCAATATCAATTATCCACGGTCGGATGAAATTCCTTTTTATCTGGCCACACGTTTTACTTTACTCGACTTACAGTTTCAGGGCTACAACAACAGTGCAGTGCTGCTCCAGCCTCCCATCGATGTGGCATGTGTAGGACAACCCTTCATCCACAACCCCAATGCTTATGACCCCGATGGAGATAGTTTGTCGTATGAGCTAATAGCACCCCTGGCGGCTGAAAATGAAAATGTACCCAATTACTTTTTCCCCAACCAGATATTACCGGGATCATTCAACAATATTTCACTTGATGCGCGAACGGGAGAATTTAGGTGGGAGTTTCCCCCACAGATAGGTGAATACAACATTGCCATGCGAGTGAATGAATGGCGCAATGGGGTAAAAATCAATTCCATCATTCGCGACATGCAAATTCTGGTACGCAACTGCAATACCACACCTCCCGTCATCAAAGTAGTGGATGAGTTGTGTGTAGTGGCAGGCACAACCATACGTCTGCCCATAGAAGTCAACGACAAAGATGTAGGTCAAAAAGTGAGGCTGACTGCCACCGGAGGACCGTTTGTAGAAGAGGATGGTGCCCAACTCATTGCACCAACCGTTTTTGCCCCTGTTCCTTTTGAGGGAGAATTATTCTGGCAGACTACCTGCAACCACATATCCGGAGAGTATTATCAAATTGTATTAAAAGCCATTGACAACGCCTTTGGCGATACCTTTGGATTGGCCACCCTAAAGACCATACGCATCAAGGTGGTTGGTCCTGCAGTTGAAAATCTGAAAGCAGAAACGGAGGGCACAGACCAGGTGAAACTCAGTTGGGATAAACCCTATGACTGTGACCAAACCAAAGACGATTATTTTTTTGGATTTTCGGTCTGGCGGCGTGAACAATCGTACGAGTTGCCCATAGACAGTTGTGAGACTGGCACACTCTTTCCAAACTATACACGTTTGGTATTCAGCACGAGAGAAAGCAGTGGCAACAGCTATGTATTTACCGATAAAAATCTTCAACCCAACACCACTTATTGCTACAGGGTCCTGGCAGAATTTGCATTAAAAACCAGCACAGGCAATCCATTCCGCAAAGTTGAAAGTCTGCCATCAGAAGAGGTGTGCCTGATGTTGAGGAGAGATATCCCTCTTTTTGTAAAAACAAGTGTTGATGTCACAGGAACCAATAGTGGTGCCGTTTCTTTGCGATGGACCAAGCCATTACTGCAAGACTTTGACACATTAACGCTAAGGCCACCATATGTAACAGAGCTGTATCACCGTCCCTACGGAGCAGCCAATTTTAGTGCTGTGGCGAATTCCAGAAAAACAGCCACTACTTTTAAAGGCTGGATTGACACCAGCTTCGTTTATACCAACATCAATACCCTGAACGTAGGACATGAGTACGATTTGAAATTTTACTACAACGACAACATGCCTTATGGCAATGTGCCCGATGCAGGTACTGTATTTTTGACAATTGAATCAGGGGATA
>CALMWS010000282.1 GCA_937870795.1 uncultured Bacteroidota bacterium
GTCGCCCGTCGCATGTCGCCCGTCGCATGTCGCCCGTCGCATGTCGCCCGTCCATCCCATCGCGAAGGCCGCAGGCCCAGCCCATGCCCGTCCCATGTCGCCCGTCCCATGTCGCCCGTCGCATGTCGCCCATCGCATGTCGCCCGTCGCATGTCGCAAGAGGACAGTCCGCGTTATTGAAGGAGACATACATTTAAGTGCATAAAGCAATCATCCTATATTTCCTTTTTTAAAAACAGAGTGGGTAATAAAGGGGTTCGGCATTTATTTTTGTCTTAGATAGGAGAAGAACAAAAAATGGCTATCGGGATTAACCCCAAATTTTATTCTAAAACATATACGTATTTACCCCTATTTTTTGTTAAATTTACAAATAATATGAAAATTTAATACATAAAATAAACTATCATAATATATTTGAGTATTATCTAACCCATTAAATGTTATAAGTATGAAATCTTGTTTTCGTTTATCGCTCCCGTTTTTAAAATCTGAAACAGAAAAAGGACTCAAAAAGAAGAACTTCCCCGCACTGTTTTTGCTTTTTTCTGCTCTGTCTTTATTGATCATCAACTCCTGCTCTACCGACTTCAATGCTGCCCAAACAAACAAACAAACATTCTAATGCTGCCACCCTGGCAGAAACCCGGGACGCGCCCTGCGGCCCGACAGGGACACCACCGGATGGGTGTATAGATACAACATTTTATGATGTGCCAATAGCAGTAGGACCCTGCACAGTATTTGTTGACTATACTGTAAGAAAATGTCAAAATAGTTTTTCCATATTTGATTTACATTTTGATTATGATACTACAAACATGTTTTGCATTGCTTTGCAAACATCAATTTTAAACAAATACAATCAAGGTGAGTTCCGCGCTGCAACTGATGCATTGAATCAAATTTATTCATTTGTTGCAACAAAAATTGAAGAAATAGAGTTAGGCAAATTCACAATTCCGAATTGCAATTCTGGATACAACATTAATTCTCAAATTTTTGCAGCATCATGTCTTCAATTGTGTCTTGATGAAGAAAATGAAAATAGACCAAAAGTAGTACAAATATTCTGTGGCGAAGGTTGCTGCAGTAGATATTCATATTTTTGTTATGATGAAAACTTGAAAAAAGTTTTAGTGTCCCATCAAAATGGGCCAATCCCCTCATGTGAAAATAATGATGTTTGTAACAGTGAATTCAATTTAAACTGCACTGTTAACTGTGATAGAGTTTTATATAATCCATTCTTTGGTGATTTTTAATTTTAAAATGGGGAGTAAATTATCAATATCTACTCCCCATTAAATAAATCTTTACATGCGAAATCTTACTTTAACCTTGCTCATTTTTTATAATTCATATTTAATTGGACAGGAAATACCATATAATTTAGTTTATAAAAATGTAGAATATATCGAATTGACGAATCCTATTGTTCTTTGTCAAGATTCAATAGGAACACACCATTATTTTAAATTAGCTAATCCAATAAAAATTTTAAATGATGAAGTTGATTCAATTTTTATCATGAATTGGTCAAACCTTCACATTGGACTTGGAAACAGAAAAAACAATGAATTTGACTTATTTGTCCCCATAAATACAGCCTTAAGAAAAAAACTAATCAGCTCAGATACAATTGGCTTTTCAATTTCTTATCAAATTTTTGGAAATATAGGAGAGAGGGTGATCATAGTACAATGGAAAAATGTTAAACCAAAACAAACTTCTGAAGACCATGATGTGTTTAATGTTCAACTGATAATAAATGAGAAAGATGGCAGTGTTTCTTATCTCTTTGGTGAAATGCCTTCTTTTATAAACACATTATTATCACTTTTTTTTCAAGGACGTAATCTCGCACTTTATTTCATTGATGATTTTAAATCATTTAGCTCCCCTAAAAATGAAATTTTTTATGTTGGCCAAAACTGGGAAGATGATTCAATAATTGAAATAGAGAAATTCAAACTGTTAAATAGTACCTTTAGTGATGAATCACATAGTGTTTATATGCATTATGACCACTCAGGTGCTAATCTTTCTTCTGGAAATATGTTTAAATTTTCTCTTTTAGGTCCATTAAACAATGATGATATTAATTCTGACGCTTATGTGGTATATCCAAACCCAACGTTAAATTATTTAACGATAAATGCTGAAAGCGAATTCTATAATTATTATGAAATTTATACTTTGGGTGGTCAATTGATATGTCAGAGAAAATTGGAAGATC
The DNA here is from genome assembly GCA_937870795.1 of uncultured Bacteroidota bacterium. GTDB lineage: Bacteria > Bacteroidota > Bacteroidia > Chitinophagales > Saprospiraceae > JADKBO01. The sequence continues at coordinate 2,240 of CALMWS010000282.1, forward strand.
AAATTATAGATACGCGAGAATTAGTAAAAGGAAATTATATCTTAAAATTGTTTACCAATGGCGAGAATTATAAATTAATAAAATTTGTCAAACAATAAATTTCATTATGAAATTAAAAAATCCAGTCATTTCTCTTATTATATATGAATTCAGCTCATATATTAAATTTTATAACTATGAAATATAAATTACACCTATACATTTTTTGCCTTATTCAGTCAATTTTAACAGTTAAAGGTCAAAATTACAATCTCGAAATTTCAAATCTTCCCTACCTTGAACTAGAGAACCCAATCGTATTGTGTCAAGATTCAATTGGTTTGCGTCACCATTTTACTTTGACAGAACCAATGGAAGTTTTAGGTGAAGAAGTTGATTCCTTTTATATTTTTAATTGGTCTACTCTTCACCTGGCCTTAGGCAAAAAGAAATCGACTGAGGCAGATTTATTTGTACCCATCAATACAGCACTTAAGAAAATTACTTCAATTTCAGATTCTATTGGCTTTTCAATTTCGTATGAATTATTCGGTGAAATTGGAAATCGGGTTATTAAAGTACAGTGGAAAGATGTTAAACCTAAAGAAGCATACAAGCCCAATGATGTATTTAATGTACAAATGATCATTGACGAAAGCGATCAAAGTGTATCGTACCATTTTGGACCGATGCCTGAATATTTTCATACTTTTTTATCTTTGCTTTTTCAAAGTAGAATTCTGGCATTATATTTTATTGATAACTTTAGAGCATTTAATGCTCCAAGAAATGAAATTTACTCAATTGGCTCGTCAATTCAAGACAAGACTAAACTTGCATTGACAAAAAATATTATTATTAATGGACAGTTTAACGATGAGTCTTATAGTACATATTTAAGTTATGACCACCCAAATGCAACTTTAAATTCTGGTCAAAAATTCAAGATTTCCTTGCTTCAAACGCAAACTATTGACCTAATCTCATATAAACATAATATTATTTATCCTAATCCAGCTTATGACAAACTTTATTTTAAAAACTTCAATGGAGAATTTATTGAATATGAGATCTTGGATCGTTTGGGTTCCATAGTTAACAAAGGTATTGTTTATACCAATTCTATTGATATTTCGGAACTCAGCAGTGGTCTTTATTTAATAAGATTAAAATCAAAGAATGAAGTTTATGAATTAAGCAGGTTTATCAAGCTTTAATCTTCATGTTTTGCTTAAAGAATAAATACAATTTTATTGTTGCTTCAGCAATTCTGCTTTTCAGCACAAATGTCAAATCCCAGCCAGGATGCATCAAAGTAAAGCTTGAATCTGATTTTCCTCATTTCACAGCTCGCTTAAGCCATGATAATTACATCCAAAGATTGTGGTCAAATGCTGCGTTTACAACTCTCAGGATTACCCATCCTTCTTTTGAGCGACCAGTCTTTCAACTCATACATAAACCGTATTTAGCAATTGTTGCTGATACAATTGTTCCTCAATTTGTAAACGGTATCTGGCTCAGTGAACGAGTGGTTAGTATTGGGGATTCTGTATACATCCGCCCCGTCAACCCTGGCCAGGCCACCATATCTTATCCCATTAGTCCTTACTGCAGTCCCTACTCCAAAGTCTACACCGTGATCACAGACGAAGGTGTGAAGTCGGATGTCAATTTTGGATATACCTACCATAATCTGGAGGGTAGTTTGCGTACCAATGACTCTCTTTCTTTTCTCTGGCATTACAATAGCCAGCCTGCCCTGATAGATGGTCCTCCTGGCGCCCAGGCCATGCTCGCAGTGCAAGGCAATGGTCAGTATCAATTTACCGCCAATGTCAAAGGCAAGTACGTTTATGATATTGGCGTAGTGAGAACAACCGACAGTGTGCAACTTTATACCAACAGACTTTTTATCAATCTTATTGACAGCCTCGACACTCAGGCCCGTTTTGTGGCAAATGCAGATCACATAGTGGTGGATTCCTCCGGCTTTGCTACCCTACCCTGTCTGCTCAATGACCGCAGCTTTGGCCTGCTAGATCTTGCTGCCGATGCCAATACGGCTACTGTGGTACAGCCACCCAAAAAAGGAAGTGCTGCCTTTGTAGCGGGTCAGCTTCATTACCTTCGTAATGCCGATGCCTTTGGCACCGATACCCTCTACTACGCCGTTTGTGCTGCTGGCAACTCGCTTTTATGTGATACCGCCATGGTGGTCATTTCCCTCACACCGCCCTTTGCCAATGGCAGCTGTGTTGCCAATGATGATTTTTTGGCCGGTGCTACCCTCACCTCTCTTCAAGGTAATGTACTGGCCAATGATGTTTGCCATCCCATTGCTGGTGCAACCGTAAATGCATATACCATCAGTGCTGCCTCCGGCACCTTTACTTTAGCTGCCAATGGTGACTATACTTTTATTCCTTCATCTTCTTTTTCAGGTCCTGTGCATTTTAGCTACCAGGTATGCACCACCGTCGGCACCGAACAGATTTGTGATAGCGCCACCCTTTACCTCTTTGTTTTTCCTTCCTTCACGCTCAAACTCAGGGCTTACCTGGAAGGGGCCCTCATCAATTCCACTGCTGTCTCAGCCCAGGGACGTCCCCTCATGAGGGATGAGCTCCGATTCAATCCTTTGACCCAACTGTCATACCTTCCCAAAAAAGATCCATATCGTTTTCCCGTCATTGCCTCTAATGGTCTGGTCTATGACTTAAACACCGGCACTCCCGCCTTACGATTCGCAGAAAAAGGGGCCGGTCTCATCCCTGGCTTTGATTCTATCACCTCTCCTGCGGTGCTGCTCACCACCGGCGACAATGCCATTGTTGACTGGGTTTTTGTGGAGCTGCGAGACAAGGACGATGCCAAAAAAGTCATCTCTACCCGCTCTGCCCTCCTCCAGCGCGATGGCGATATTGTGGACCTCGATGGGCTAAGTGCCCTCACATTTCCGAATACTCCCTATGCTGCTTATTACGTAGCTGTCAAACACAGAAACCACCTCGGCGTCATGACTGCTTCACCCATTTCTTTTCAGAATCTATCCTCAGTCATCGACTTCACCCTGACCAGTACTCCTACCTTCGATTTTGGCATCACCCCGAATTACAATTACACAGGTCTGGCACAAAACAAGTTTATCATTCCCGGCTATACCTGTTTATATGCCGGCGACTTTGATGCCAATGGGGTAATCAAATTTTCTAATCCCGGTGACGATGCAAACACCCTCACCACCGATGTACTTACCTACCCCACCAACACGCTCTTTGTTTCCAATTACAATGCCGCCTTCGGCTACCTTGCCGGTGATTACAACATGGATGGCAAAGCTAAACTCGACAATCCCAATGACGATCAATCCCTGCTGCTAAGCCAGATTTTTCTTTACCCTATCAATGTTGGCATTGTTTATAATTTTGGGGGTATAATTGAGCAGATGCCTTGATAGGGGATAGGGGCTGGGGACTAGGGGCTAGATTAAATACTGCACCTATCGGTGCATGGGGACAGGCGACAAGCGACAGGCGTGGGATGTTGCACTTATCGGTGCATGGGAATTGCGACGAGCGACAGGCGACAGGCGTGGTATATTGCACCTAACGGTGCATGGGGTCAGGCGACGAGCGTTGAGCGACAAGCGTAATGTGAAAGAGGACTTGCGTTAAATGCTGCAAGCCATGTGCCTCCCCCCGCTTCGCTACGGGCTATGCTGTC
>CALMWS010000283.1 GCA_937870795.1 uncultured Bacteroidota bacterium
GAAAGGGTATAAATTAAATGAAGGTAAAAATCAACTTTTGATTTTTACCTTTGTTTTTTATTAAACATTCACATTTTTTATGCAATCAACCGATTCGCCTAAAGTTGACCAACTGCTTCAAAAGGCCATTAACAGAGAATTTTTATCCGCAGAAGAGGGCGTCTTTCTTTTTGAAAACGCACCCACCGCTGCATTAATGCTGGTCGGCAATGCTTTGAGACAACACCACGTTCCCAACAACAATGTCACCTGGATCATTGATCGCAATAGCAATACTACCAATGTGTGTGTGGCGAATTGTAAATTTTGCAATTTTTACAGACGTCCGGGGCACGAAGAAGCATATATTACAAGCCTTGATGAGTATCGAACCAAGATAGAAGAAACTTTTGAATTGGGAGGCGAACAGCTTTTACTCCAGGGGGGACACCATCCTGATTTGGGACTGGAATACTACACAAGGCTTTTCAGCGATCTGAAAAAGATGTTTCCCAACCTCAAATTGCATGCCCTTGGTCCACCTGAGGTTGCCCACATCACCAAATTGGAAAAATCCAGCCACATTGAAGTTCTTCGCGCACTCAAAGAGTCAGGACTCGATAGTTTACCAGGTGCTGGCGCTGAAATTCTCGATGACCGTGTGCGAAGGTTGATCTCTAAAGGAAAATGTGGTGCAGATGAATGGCTCGATGTGATGCGTGCCGCTCACCAACTTGACATTACCACGTCAGCAACCATGATGTTTGGTCACATCGAAACCAATCTCGAGCGCATGCAACATTTCGTCAAGCTCAGACAGGTTCAGGCCGAAAAATCTGCAGCCTCAAAAGGCTTCCTGGCATTTATTCCCTGGCCCTTTATGGATGAGGATACCATACTCAAAAAATTGAAGAGAGCCCGAAATACATGTACAGGAGATGAATATGTGAGAATGATCTCCATGAGCCGGATCATGCTGCCCAATGTGGTTAACATCCAGGCATCCTGGCTTACTGTGGGTAAAAAAATTGCGCAGATTTCTCTTCATGCCGGTGCCAACGATTTTGGTTCTATTATGATTGAAGAAAATGTGGTCTCCGCTGCCGGAGCTGCCTTCAGATTTACAGCAGACGGCATCCAAAAAGCCATTGAAGAAGCCGGTTTTACTCCCAAATTGCGAGATCAACAATACGTTTACAGAGACCTTCCAAAAGGTACACGCCAGCAACAACTTGATACTTCTGTGTTAACGGTTGATTAATGGAGGTGCTTACAAAAGAACAAATTGAGGAGGCAGCCAATTATCTGCAAAATAGAGGCGTTCACCAAATTGACACAGCCATCGTGTTGGGGACCGGATTGTCTGCTACATCAATTATTGAGGAGGCAACCCTGACCATCAATTACAGTGAAATACCAGGCATGCCAACCTCAACGGTTGAAGGACATGATGGTACCTTGGTTTATGGCAAAAGAAACAGCAAATGGATCCTGATTTTAAAAGGTAGGTTACATTATTATGAAGGATATAATATGGAACAAATTACCTTTTATGTGCATGTGCTTGCTCAAATGAAATGCCGGGTGTTGTTCATTACCAATGCTTCCGGAGGACTCAATCCGCATTACAAAGCCGGAGATCTTGTTTTGGTAACAGATCATATCAATCTTTTCTCACAACATCCCTTAAGAGGCCAATGGCCCGCTGAGTTCGGTCCCAGGTTCCCAGATATGCTCCACGCTTATCCTATCTGGTGGCAAGATAAATTTATAGAAAATGCTGTCAGAAACAACATATCGCTCCGAAAAGGCATTTACCTGGGTTGGCAAGGCCCTAGCCTGGAAACACCCGCAGAATATCGAATGGCCCGACTGTTGGGAGCAGATTTGGTTGGCATGTCGACCGTACCCGAAGTGATCGTAGCCAAATTCAGATCATTAGATGTGGCAGTGATATCTGTAGTTTCCAATGTTTGTTTTCCCATCTCTAAACTTACTCCAACCACCATTGAAGAAGTGCTGCAAGTGATGAAAGCCAGTGCCCAACCGCTGGCTGATTTGATTAATGCTGTGTTGGATGACTTAGACTGAATTTATTTTTTTCGATGCAGGTAAGCATCTATACCCTTTGATTTCAGATTGTTGATGGTCTTGACTGCAGCTTCCTCACTCGGATATCTACCTGCAATAACTGTATGAAATTCTGATACATCAAAAACTACTTTTTCTGCATTGCTAAAGCCTGCTTTTTTCAATTTTTGCAGCATGGCATTTGCATTTCCTTCCACAAGGTAATTGCCAGCAACTACAATATATCCACCTGAACCACCACTCACGGCGGCAGTACTCGATGTTGGGGCTGTTGTCGTTTTTTTCACGGGCAAAGGCATCTTTTCCGTTTTCCTGATTTCGTCTGCCGGCGCTTGCTTTACTACCGGCGCTTTGGGCTTCAACACAGGTTTTTCTGGATTTGTTTTATTGGCTGGCACATTACCTTCTGTAGCTTTTGTTGTGGGTGGTTTTTGACTGTCATTCATAGGTTTAACCGGAACACTTGTGGTGCCAACTTCATCCTCTTTTATAGATTGCCCACCTGTTTTTGTCTTTTCTACAGTCTTTTCAATCGTTTCATCAATCTCTTTATAATCAACCGGATCGGCTGTAGTGGAAGTGGAAGTATCGCCTTCTTCTGCAAAAAAATCATCACTGGCAAATTCATCCCCATTTTGATTGGTTTCCGGTATTTTGATTTGCTCTTCCTTATCACGGTTGCAGGACTTTGTTAAAACCGAGATCCACATATAAGCAAGAAACAGCACTACGGCTATCGACATCATTTTAAGTACCCTGCTCATGATAATTGTTTTCTTATAGGGTACAAATATATATTATTTTTTTGTAATATCTGTAACTACTTAATAGTTAGTTGGTTTTATTCAAAAATCATTAACTATTATTAAAATAACATATATTTACTAATTTAATAATCAATATTTTACACATTAAATAAAATATTAACTTCTTAGCGGCTAAATCCTCAATGCCCGTTGTAGTGATGTAAAAAGCGGTTGATGTTTTTGATTTTACCAAAAATCAATAAAATGTCATCGGCTTCAAAGACATAAGTGGAATGCAGGATTCCAAATACGTTGGCGTTCATGACCTGATTGCCAAAGATATTTTTAGTTGGGGTCTGCTTGATTACAGTGACAATGTGCGCCTCAAACTTGTTTTTAATGTCGAGGTCTTTAAGTGTCATTCCTACAATTGGTTTCGGAATGCGTACTTCCATGATCTCAAAATCACCAGGCAAATCCATGCTCTTGAGTGCCTCCCTTACGTTGATCCTGTGTGCCAGTTCGTAAGCGTACTCTTCTTCGGGTTTCAATATTTCTTCAATGCCCATGGCCTCCAGGACCGAGGTGTGAATTTCATTAATCGATCTTGCAATGATTCGGCCTCTAAAGTACTTTTTTAGCAAGGCAGTGGCTGAAACAGAAGATCCCATGTCTTCACCAATGGCCACCACGGCTACATCCGTATCGGCCAAAGGCAGGTGATTAATGCTTTGTTCGTCGTTGACATCTATGGCTACCGTATGGGTCAACTCTTCTTTAAATTTTTCCACCTTGAGCATATCATGGTCTACACCAAACACCTCATGACCGTCTCTGATAAGGGCTTTGGATAAGTTGGATCCAAAATTTCCCAAGCCCATGATTATAAATTTCATTGAAAATAGATTGATCAGTTAATAAAGATATTGTCTGATGGGTAATTGGCCAATTCTCTTTTGTGCTCTTTGAAAAACTGACGATACAATCCTATCAGAAAAGTAAGAAAACTCACACGACCCAAAAACATGGTGGCTATGAGTACCATCTTGGAGGGTTCACTCAAACTTGCCGTTATTCCAAGACTCAGACCAACAGTAGAATAAGCAGAAACAACCTCAAACAACAGATTTCTGAACAACATATTGGGTTCAAAATAACTCAAAAGCAAGGTACTTGTGCCTATGGCAATGAATGATAATAAAATTACGGCGTTTACCTGATTGATGCTATCGATTGATATTTCTCTCCAATTGTAAACCAATCTGGTTCTTCCTTTTATTTGGTTGAACAAATTCAAAACACTCACCGCAAAAGTAGTGGTTTTTATACCTCCACCGGTGGATCCAGGTGACGCACCAACCCACATTAAAAAGAGGGTAACCATTATCGTTGGGGTAGTTAGCATTGTCATATCCACATTGTTGAAACCAGCGGTTCTGGGCGTTGCAGAATTAAAAACGGATACAAGAATTTTTCCCCAAAACCCGTGATCTTTCAATGTGTTGTTATACTCATTAAAGTAATACATGATCGTACCTGCAAGCAATAACCAAAAGGTGGTTGTAATAACCAATGAGTTGTTGTTGCTCATCTTGGTGAGGTATTCTTTTTTACGGGTATTGGTTATGTAACAAACAAATTTTTTAATCTTGTTGGTGAAAATATTATTGTGATTGATCATAACACTATAACTTATACCACCCGTTACAAGCAACCAGGCTATGATCATTTGCAAAAAGTAATTAAAACGGATGCTCTCTTCATACAAATTATTAGTTAAAGTTGAGAATCCGGCATTACAAAATGCAGAAATGGCGTGAAAAGCCGAAAAGAAAACCTTGTTCTCAATTTGGGGAACATCGTATACAGAAATGTAAATCAAAAGAGCCCCAATCAACTCAATCACAATCGTTAAGCTTACAATTTTCATCAATGTAGTAAAAGTATCTTTACTGTTGAGTTCCTTTATCATCTCACTCACCATCATCCTGTTTTGGAAGCTGTGGTCAGTTTTGAACAAGAGACTAAAAAGGTTGGTAAAGGTAAGTATGCCCAAGCCCCCCATCTGGATAAAAATCATAATCACGCTTTTACCAAATGTACTGAAAGCAAGATTGGTATCTACCACTGTCAAGCCCGTAACCGTTACCCCGCTCGTTATCGTAAATACAGCGTCAATGATGCTAATGCCATTTGTAGTTGCAGCAGGTAACAACAACAAAAACGAACCACTTAAAATGAGCATGATAAAACTCAAAACAAAAATTAAGGCGGAATGTAAGCCCAGATTCCCAACGCTGTTGAGTTTTTGAGAAATACTGAGGAAGCCAATAAAGATGGAAAAAAAGATTACATTACCCCTGGCATCAATGGGTAAAAAATTCTGGTCAATCAACCATTGAAAGGAAGCGATCAGATAAAAGAAAGAAATGCCAATAAAGCCCCCTTTAACGAGCTTTTGAATGATTTCTGTTTCTTTAAGGTACAGATATATACTTACAAAAACAGAAAATATACCAAAAACGAAATTGATGATCTTAAAGGCAATATAGTATTCATCGATAAATGAAAGCTTCAATCCGTAGCCTACGGTCTGTATCAAAATGACAAGAAGCGATAGATAAAAAAAGACGCTTGAAATTCGGTTAAATATCTTTTTGTCTTCGATCCAGTAGTGTATCATTGCTGTTGTTGGTCGTCAGGTTTTTTCAATGCATCCACTGCTTCAGTAGTTTTTTGCCAAAATCTGCTGAAAACGGGCTTCAAACCGGCAAATAACTTTTGAGATACAGCAGGCATTTGCATTAAATGTGGATAAGTATAGGATTTCATCTTGGTTTCTTCCTTGATCAGGGTGAGTTTGTCTGCAAATCCAACCAGGTAACTCAGCAAAATGGCAAAAAATATGGCCTGAATACTGCCCCCGGAAAGTTTATTTACAAAATTAATATTGACCACTTCCAGCAAATCTTCCAGTTTCTTGCCAACAAACCTTATAAAGATCATTACTCCCAAAAAGGTGAAAGCAATACCCAATATAAGTGTGATGGATTTATGGGTATGAAATGTAGCTTCAATGGCATCCATGGTCCATGGACTCAGTTTCAGTGCGGCCAACACGCCAATGAGTAAAGAAAGGGTGTCGAATACGGTTTTGATGAGTCCTCTCTGGTAGCCAAGGTAAAATCCAAAAGCAACTACAATAACCGTGATGGTATCAATGGTCAACGAACATAAAATTTGAACAAATTTAGGTATTTTTGGAACCTAAAAAATAAATTTTTAAAATCTTGAAAAGGATCATTACTCCCGGCACTCTGCCCACCAAAGATCTCCACCAGTACATGATAGGAGCTGTTGCTCCCAGGCCAATTGCTTTTGTAAGTACTATCGATGAAAAAGGAGAAGACAATCTGGCACCCTATAGCTTTTTTAACGCTTTTAGTTCCAACCCACCCATTGTTGTGTTTTCTTCCAACCGTAGGGTTTCCAATAATACCACCAAAGACACCCTTCATAATATTGAAATCAACGGAGAGCTTGTTGTAAATGTTGTTAATTACAACATTGTCAGGCAGATGTCTATTTCCAGCGCCGAGTACCCCTCTGGTGTTGACGAATTTGTTAAAAGCGGACTTACCAAAGTGCAGGCTTCCATAGTCAAGGCCAAATTGGTGGCAGAATCTCCGGTAAACATGGAATGCCGCGTAAAAGATATCATCGCTCTGGGTGATCAGGGTGGGGCAGGCCACCTCATTAT
>CALMWS010000284.1 GCA_937870795.1 uncultured Bacteroidota bacterium
TCCATATTAAAATTCTTCAGTAGAAAATGGGTTAGCTCTATTAATAATTGTGAAAATATTAAAAGAATAAGATATTGGATAAATACTCTCTTAAGATTGATGAATTCAAAAGTCATTCTAATATGAAAGATTAAAAACAATACCATCAGGATATACATTATTATCATACTAATTGCGAATCCTTTGAGACCGAACCAGTTTAAACCCACAAAATTTAATACAAGTAATAAGATATTGTTCCAAAGGGTATACTTTGAAATCTCTTTCAATTTATTTAATGAAATAAAAATTTGAAAAATAAATGATTCAAAAACCGATAAGGGAATTGTGAAAGACAAATTGCCAAACACTGCTGAAATACTACCCAGCGTTGCTGAATCAAATTTCCCATTTCCATAAATTAACTGAACAATATCCTCACTGAACTCAAAGAAAATAAGATTTAACGGAATTGTCAAATGAATTAAAATCAATAAAATACGTGAGATATAATCAGATAACTCATTTATTCTTTTTTCATGGAATAAATCAGATATCTTAACAGAAAAAGGAATTTTAACTTGTGATAAAATTAAAAATGTTGGCATATTGTGCAATCCATACCCATATGTGAAGCCTGTAAGTGCTCCCTTATTCATCCCACTTACCAAATAATTGTTAAGCATTCCTTTAAAATAGGCTAGAAATGCCATCCCATTGGCATACAACAGTTTATTTGAGAGTTTAATTTTGCCCTTCGAAAACCTTAAAGTGAAATTCCATCCTTTTACTTTTAGAAATATTACAAAAGAGAGAAGGGTGCCTAACGAAGAAATCCCTGTGCTTATAAAAAGTGCTGTAGTGCTTAAAGAATCCAATAACACTAAGCATAGCATTACTGAAATGGAAGAAACAAATGTGATAATGGTTGTAACTCTATAATAATTTAAACTGTTTAAAATATTTCCCATTAGAGTATTGACTGGGGTCAAGCAAAGATAAACCGTAAGTAATTTCAATAACCCATCAGTGCGTTTAATATATTCTATTGGGAATTTAGAAACCCCATTGATGATGGGTGTTGTAAGGAATAAAAAAATTAAACTCAGAATAATCGCTATAAAAACATATATAATTAAAATGTTATTATAGTACTTAACAAAAGCTTCAATACCCAGTTTGGACTTGATTAATAACCCCCTCGGTGTGATAAAATAGCTCTCCTGTGTTACTATTAACCCACAAACTGCACCGATTAAGCCGAAAACTAAATAATACAAATCCAATTCAATTGTTGTACCAATTTTTATTGATACAACCAGTGTAGTCAAAAACCCAATAATTTTGGATAAAAAATTGTAAACAATTGAACTTACAATTTCTTTACGCCCCTCATGTCTATTTTCTTGCAAATTGCAATAATTGTTTACTAAGTATTATAAATGGTAAAAAGCAATAAACCACTCCATATAAGGCTTTAATAGAAGGTGATTTTATCGCCCTGAATGCAGAAAGATGGGATTCTTTTAGTTTATATAATGCAAAATTATATATCACAAGACCCTTTAAATAAAAGAAAGGATCATATCTGAAAAATTCAGCATAATCATTAAAAATACATTGAAATTGCAATAAATAACCTTTCCATTTTACATCTTCGTTCTTGGTATTATTTTGCATTATACCATCTTGAGATAAGTAATATACTCTTAATGATTCATTTATACACCTAAATTTATAAGACTTAGATATCGACATCCACATGATACTTTCACCAATGTAAAGCCCTTTTGATATAATACTAGGCATAGGGTGCTTTTTCATAACACTGGTTCGCATTATTTGCCATTTCTCGCCCTGGATTCTATTTTTGAAATAATAATCCTTCAAATCACAATCCCATGGGTCAGAAGGAAAGGTATCGCCAACCACTTCACCCATTTCATTTTCTACCAGACACCAGATTCCTGCGTAATTATCGGCGCCTTTTAATTCAAGGTAGTGCTTTATAAAACACTCAAGAGCATTCCATTTAATTGAGTCATCTGAGTCCGCAATTACAAATAACTCACCATAGGCTTGGTTAACTGCTCTATTAATAGCTATGTGTTTCCCGCTGTTTTCCTGATAATAATATCTTATTGGAAACGACGAGCCTATTTTTATTTTTTCTACCCACTCTTTAGTGTTATCTGTAGATCCATCATCAATAATAAGCCACTCAAAACTTGTATAGGACTGTTTGCATAGGCTTTCATATACTCTGTGTAGAGTATGGGATCTATTGAATGTGGGTGTAAAAATAGTAACAAAAATATTATCTTCCATATATATTCGTTAGCTTCAGTTCCAAGCTTATGCTATAATCTTCCGTCTACAAATTCCTTTTTAAGAATTCCCTTAACATCGTAAATGATTGCAAAATCTTTTTTCAATGAAAATAAATCAAATTCCATGAAAAACGTGTGACCAACCGCTAGTATAATTGCATCAAATTTTTTATTAGGCATAATTTTACTGGAACATATTCCATATTCATGCTTTACTTCTTCAACATCAGCCCATGGATCAAAAATTTCTACATTACATTGATATTCTTCTAATTCTCTTACTATATCGATAACTTTTGTATTTCGAATATCCGGACAATGTTCTTTAAATGTTATCCCTAGAATTAAGACATCAGCATATTTAACTGGAATATCATTTTTAACCATTAGCTTCACAACTTCAGAAGCTACGTATCCTCCCATCGAATCATTCAATCTTCTGCCTGCAAGGATGATTTCTGGATGATACCCTACTTCCTGGGCCTTTTGTGCAAGATAATAAGGATCTACTCCTATACAATGCCCTCCTACCAATCCTGGCTTAAAGGGCAGGAAATTCCACTTTGTACCAGCCGCAGCGAGTACTTCATGGGTATCAATTCCCATTTTATTGAATATTTTTGAAAGCTCATTAACAAAAGCAATATTGATATCCCGTTGTGAATTTTCTATAACCTTGGCTGCTTCTGCTACTCTTATAGAAGAGGCTTTGTAGGTTCCAGCTACTATGACTGATCTATACAACTTGTCAATATATTCAGCTGCTTCTGTGGTTGAGCCACTCGTTACCTTTAATATTTTGGCAACGGTGTGTTCCTTATCACCTGGGTTAATTCTTTCAGGACTATAACCTACATAAAAGTCTTCATTCATCTTTAATGATGAATGTTTTTCGAGCACAGGTACACATTCTTCTTCAGTCACACCTGGATATACAGTAGATTCGTAAACTACATAGTCTCCCTCTTTTAAAACCTTTCCAACAGATTCACTTGCTTTGATTAAAGGAGTCAATACTGGCCGGTTGTTTTTGTCTGTTGGGGTCGGAACAGTTACAATATAAAAATTGCAGTCGGCTATTGCATCCAACTCATCAGTTACAAATAGCCCGTTTTTAATGTGGTTTTCATTTTGTAAAACCGACCTTAAATTTTCGTTATCTACCTCAAGGGTGCTGTCAATTCCTTCTGATAATTCTTTGATCCTGCTCTTATTGATATCAAAACCAACTACCGGAAATATTTTTGAAAATTCAACTGCCAAAGGCAGCCCTACATAACCAAGGCCAATGACGGCTATTTTTGGTTTCATTGTATTATAAGTTTTGTTTTTTATACCAAATAAAGGCTTTCTCAAGCCCTTCTTTTATTTTAATTGCAGCTGTATATCCAAGAAGATTTCTGGCTTTGGAAATATCAGCCAGGCTATGTGTTATATCTCCTTCCCGGTCGGGCCCATGTTGTGCCTTTATACCGGCAGTGGTTATACCGCTAATCATGTCCCACAATTCATTGAGATTGGTCCGATCACCACATGCCACATTATAAACCTGATTGATAGCAACAGGATTTTCTGAAAACAAGGCTTTAAGGTTAGCCTCAACGGCATTGTCTACGTATGTAAAATCTCTACTATTCAATCCATCTCCATTGATGACAGGTGCTTTCTTCTCTATGGCTGCTTTGAAAAACAAAGGAATTACAGCAGCATAAGCCCCGTTAGGATCCTGCTTTGGTCCAAATACATTAAAATACCGAAGCCCAATGTATTCAAGGCCATACACCCTTTGAAAAACACTAGCATACAATTCATTTACCAACTTTGTGACTGCATAGGGAGACAAAGGGTTTCCTATAATGTGCTCCACCTTTGGCAAGCCTTGGCTATCACCATAAGTGGATGAGGAAGCTGCAAAAACAAATCTTGTAACTTTATTTTCAGTAGCAGCCACCATCAGATTGAGGGTGCCTTCTACGTTCACCGCATTGCTGGTAATGGGATCCTTTATAGATCTGGGGACCGAACCAAGCGCGGCTTGGTGACTAATCAAATCGATACCCGAAACTACTTTTCTACAGGTTTCAAAGTCCCTAATATCGCCTTCAATAAATTCAAATTTTGGGGAGAGTTCGAATTCTTTGATATTCTTGTAAAACCCAGTTGATAGGTTATCAATGACCCTCACTTTTTCCACTCTTTTATCTGCAATAAGAGCAGCAGTTAAGTTACTACCAATAAATCCCGCACCTCCTGTAACTAATATTTTCTTATTCATTTTAAGTCAACTCATGCTTTCATTAAATCACTAAAGTATTTTCTAATCAAAATAAATCCCACACTAAATACCAATGATAAAATCAACGCCTTGATTGTGTTTATTAAAAGTGATGGCAGAATCACATCTAATGGTATTATTGATTCATCCATCATTAAAAACAAAGGCTTTGAATCTCTTAAATTGATATCTGCCAATTCATAACTTTTTAAAACTTCTGTATAAGCAATCGTTAGTGCCTGTATCTCCTTTTCCAAAGTAATTTTTTTAACACCCGGAGTTGCCAAAATCAATCCAAATGATTTATCCTGTAGGTTTGCCAACTGAGCAATTTTTAAATGTAAAATATTTTGTATTGAATCAGCCTTGTCTCTTAAAACTATTGATGTTTTTAAAGAGTTCTCGAGCATGTCTTCTTCAAAAAAGCGTTTAAGATGATAGTACGACTTATTCTGCAGATTTAAAGCAAGTTTTTCATCAACACATTTGACATTGTATGAATATACTCCATGGTCTTCATTGTAGGTAAAAGAGATGAGATGTTCCTTTGAATTTTTACCACCCATGACAATTTGAAACAGCTGTACAAATGCTATTCTTTCAAGGCTATCTAATTCCGAAAATTTGTCATGTCTGAACTTAAAGGTTTGAAACTTCTCTTCATTCTTACTCCATTTTTTTAAAAGTTCATATTTTGTGATGATATGATTAGCAACAAAATCACCATCATATTTATCAAACATTGTTTTATGGAATAAATTTTTAGAGTTTGCTACTTCAACTATTTTATATGGATTGGTTTTTCCCGAATTTTTAATTCCAAATTGTCCCAACAATCCACCTAATCCACCGCTTGTGGACGCACTTCCCTCTACAAGAAATTTTAAATCTGCATAGAAAACAGGTTTTGTGTTGTAATACTTCCATACATAAAAGAAGAAAAAAGGTATAAAAACTAAAACTATTATCTTATAGTTCTTATAAACCTCATTTTTATACTCCCTGATTCCAACAACGATTTCCTTCATTGAAAGCGGCTTAGTTGTATATTCCTCTATATCTGGTTTCATTCTATTCTTTTTAGATTAAATCAAATCCAACTTATGCTTAAAATAATCCTTCTTGGTTTGAAGGTAGTTTAGGTTCTCTTCCGTTGGCATGATTTCCAAAGCTACGCGCTCTACTACTTCGATACCGCTCCCTTCAAATGCCTTCAATTTGTCAGGATTATTGGTTAATAACCTGACCTTCTCAATATTGAGCTCTTTTAAAATTGAAATGGCGCAATCATACCGTCTTGCATCTATTTCAAGTCCAAGCACCCGGTTGGCTTCAACGGTATCCAGACCTTTCTCCTGCTCACGATAAGCATGCAATTTATTAATAATGCCAATGCCCCTGCCTTCCTGCCGCAGATAGATCAGAATACCTCCTTCTTTGCCAATGATCTCCATTGACCGATGCAGTTGTTCTCCACACTCACATTTGAGCGATCCAAATAAATCGCCTGTCATACATTCTGAATGCAACCTCACATTCACCGCTTTATCCATTACGGTCTTGGGATTGTACAAAACAATGGTGGGCATTTGCTCCTCAGGTGCCTGCGCATATGCCCGCATCCTGAAACTACCATATTTTGTTGGCAAATTTGCTTCTCCCTGTAAATAAAGTGGTTTGGTCATTATGAATTTTTAATCAAATGGGTGCTTTTCAAAAGGCAAAGAACAGAATGGGTGATGATCTCCATTGAGTCCAGTTACAGTTTTGTTTCGGATATCATATACAAGTTCCAGCGCTTTCCTTGTATCTGTTATGCCGTATCCATTGCCCGCCAATATTTGCTGATAACTTTGTGTATGCAATTCTGTAAAGCCATCTGAGAATTCAATTTCTTCTCCTTCCAGTTTAACAGAACGATAGGTGCGCTTACCTTGGCGTATGGCTGATTCAGGAAGGGTGTGTTCATTGATGCTCAAAAACCACTTCACC
>CALMWS010000285.1 GCA_937870795.1 uncultured Bacteroidota bacterium
AATGGTAAAAGATTTCAGACACTGGGGTCATGTGCATCACCCTGAACCGGGTGAGGTTTATGAATGGAAAGATGAAGAAGGTATCCGATATTACAGCTTGTTGATTCAGGAAGCATCCAATTCTAATCATGCCCATGGACTTCCGGGTAAGGCAAGTTTGCACAATCTCGACAAATGCCTCAAAAATTTAGCTAAAAAATTGGAAAAAGATGAGGTTGACTCTCTCGCCATCCCCAAAATGGCCACCGGAGTGGGTGGACTTAACTGGGATGAGGTAAAACCACATCTTTATAAGTACCTCGATCCTCTGCCAACCCGGGTTTACGTTTATACCCAATACAAAAAGGGTGAACGGGCCATGGAGTCTTAATCGAAGAGTCTTCATAACTTATCCTGCCTTTGTTCTAAGGGCAGGATTTTTTATTTTTTGCATTCTGGCAACCTCACTTGCCTACATACTTTATCCCAAAGTAGCTGACTTTGCGCTTCATCATTGCGTTCTGTGATATTGGTCATATTTCCCAATCTTATGATTGTAGTCATATTTGAAAAATGGGTGGATTGCCATCTTTGTAATGTTAAATTTTTCATTTATGAATAAGTATCGTTTTGTATTTACGTTGTTGGTTGCCGGCATGATATCTGCCTGCGGCAATAAACCGGCACAGGAAGGAGCTGCTCCTGCGGGTGAAGCTCAAAGTATGGTAAAAGATGCAGCCACCTACGACCCAGCAAGGGGAGAAGGCAAGTGGAATGCTGAAAACCTCCAACTTGGGTCAGCCCTCGATGCATCCATGGCTACAGCCGGTGAAAAAATCCAGGCTGTGAAATGTTCGTCTTGTCACAAGCTTACAGGTGAAAAACTTGTAGGACCCGGGTGGAAAGGTGTTACAGAAAGAAGGAAGCCGGAATGGATCATGAACTTCATCACCAATCCTGACCCAATGATTGACAAGGATCCACAAGTGCAGGCTCAATTGGAGATTTGCCTGGTGAGAATGCCCAATCAAAATTTGACGGACGATGATGCACGCCACGTGCTTGAGTTTATGCGCAAGAACGACGGCGCCAAATAAGCGACTGAAGTAATTTAAATTCCAATAAAAACTATTATCATGAAATTCAATCTATGGATTGGGGTGGCAGCTATTGCCTTCCTCTCAACCTTTATGTCCTGCAAACCAAAAAATGCAGGAACCGCAGTCAGTGGCGATGCTGCGGCAAAAGCCTATGTAGCTCCCGGTAAGTACGACGAGTTTTACAACTTTGTGAGTGGTGGATTCAGTGGCCAGTTGAGCGCCTACGGTCTTCCTTCCGGTCGTTTGCTTAGGGTTATTCCTGTTTTTTCAGTAGACCCCGAAAAAGGATGGGGCTACAGCGAAGAAACGAAGCCAATGCTTATGACTTCTCATGGCTTTGTACCCTGGGATGATTTACACCACCCCGAGCTTTCTCAAACCAACGGTGAAATCGATGGCAGATGGGTATTCGGAAATGCCAACAATACCCCAAGGGTGGCTCGTATTGATCTGAAAACCTTCCGTACCGCCGAAATCATTGAATTGCCTAATAGCGGTGGCAATCACTCTTCTCCATTTATTACAGAAAATACAGAATACGTAGTAGCCGGTACCCGTTTTTCCGTTCCACCAGACAATGTCAATGGTGATGTGCCCATTGCTTCGTATAAAGAAAACTTCAAAGGACACCTCAGTTTCATTTCTGTTGACAAAACTTCCGGTGCCATGGATGTTGCCTTTCAGATCCAGTGTCCTGGAGTTAATTTTGACCTGAGTCACGCGGGCAAAGGAAAATCGCACGGCTGGTTTTTCTTCTCTTGTTACAATACTGAGCAAGCCAATACCCTCCTTGAAGTAAATGCCTCGCAGAAGGACAAAGACTTTATCATGGCCGTAAACTGGAAGAAAGCTGAAGAATACCTCAAAGCAGGCAAAGGCAGAAAGGTTGCTGTCAAATA
>CALMWS010000286.1 GCA_937870795.1 uncultured Bacteroidota bacterium
TTGTCATAATAAAATTTTTCCGGTAAAGCCATATTCTTTAGTTTTGTTTTTTACTAGTGGATTGTGGTTCGTCGTGCAAAATTCTCATAGAGGGTGTGTAGTCATCCTTGTACTGCCCCGACTTCACTGCCCATAAAAAGGAAATGAGGAAGCCTATAGCCAGCAACAAACTCAAACCAATTAACACAAATATGATTTTCATCACGATAAATTTATACGGTGTAAAACTACAATCGACCCTTCACCACCCTCATGACACCCATCATCGAATTTATTGATAATAGTCAATTTTGATGATTTTAATCATAGAATTAATTCCTTCATGAAATGACAAAAGATCGAATTTTTCCTTAAAAAATCTCTTCAATTAGTTATATAAACAACTGTATATCTTACTATTAAGCTACAATTTTTCCTCATTTTTTTAGTTTCCACCTCACCAACAAGGCTGAACTGGAAACAGTATAAATAACGATGGTCAATGAACTTAAAGGCATCAGTATGGCTGCCACCACCGGGCTTAATTCTGCATTGACGGCATAACCCAAACCAATTGTGTTGTACATCACCGCAATCAAATAAGCCCCACCAATGATCCAATGGGCCTTTTTGCTCAAATCAAAGAAGGAAGGCAGGAGGTTAAATTTTTCAGCCCTGAAAATGATGTCACTGGCCGGGGTAAAATTATTGGTTCCCTCGGTGATGACAATGCCCAGATCACTTTGTTTTAAGGCTCCCGAGTCGTTGAGGCCGTCGCCAATCATAGCCACCTTACCCTTCTCCTGGAGCTCACCTATGTATTGCATTTTTTGATGTGGGTCGTGGTTAAACCTCATATCTACACCGCTGCCCAATAAGGACTCCAGATTTGATTTTTCTTTATCATTATCACCAGAAAGGATAGACACTGACTTATGACCGGCCTGCAATTGGCTCACCACTTCAGAAAACCCTTCCCTGTATTGGTTCTTAAAATTAAAATAACCGAGTACTTTTTCGTCAATAGATATATACACACGGGTTTCTCCCACAGGTGCCGGCTCAGTGCCAACAAAAGAGGCAGAACCCATTTTTATCAGGTGACCTTTGCAAATACATGAAGTACCTCTTCCGTCTGTTTCAGAAAACTGGCTTACCTCCCAGATTTCGTCCTGCCTAAGGTTTTTCTCAATGGCAGTACTCAGCGGGTGGACCGATTGAAAGGCCAGGGCATGGATGAGTTTTCGATCATCCACTGAAAGGTGTTTGCCGTGGTAGTACAATTCCTTTTCCAACTGGGTAGTGACAGTACCCGTTTTGTCAAATACGATGGTATTGATGCCTGCTGCCTTATCTACTACCTGGGCATTGCGCAAAAAGATGCCCCTTCTGGAAAGTAAACGTAGCAGGTTGCCGTACAAAAAGGGCCCTGTCAAAGCGATGGCACATGGACAAGCCACAATGAGTACCGAAGTAAATGAAACGATGGCTTTGTCAAAAGAAGTAGGATACCAATAAATAAAACCGGCAGTGGCAACTCCTAAAATGGCCAGCGTAAAATAACGACTCAGCCTGTCGGTGAGGGTTTGGTAACTGTCGTTGTTTCTGTGAAAGGCAGCATCGTTCCAGAGGCTGACCAGGTACGAGTTTTTTACCTTTCGGGACGCTACCATGGTCATGCTGCGGTCTTTGAGTTTTCCGCCGGCAAAGATTTTTTCTCCCTGGAGCACTACCATTGGAACTTCTTCACCGGTAACGAAACTGTAGTCGATACTGGTATTGTCTGAAGTAAGCACCCCATCTACCGGAATAATCTGGTTGTTTTTGATGAGGAGTTCGTCTCCTTCTGCTATGTTTTCAATGCTGATTTCCGACATCTTTCCCTTTGATACACGGGTGGTAGATATAGGAAAATAGGATTTGTAGTCTCTTTCAAAAGAAAGATAGTGATAGCTACGCTGCTGGTACCATTTACCCGTGAGCAGAAAAAATACGAGGCCCGCCAGACTGTCGATGTATCCGGCCCCTGTGCCGGTAGTGACCTGGTAAATGCTGGTTAAAAACATGACCAGGATGCCCAGTGCCAGCGGTATGTTGATATCAAATGTTTTGTATTTAAGGCTGTACCATGCCTGTTTAAAATAGTCGGACCCCGAATAAAAAACTACCGGTAAGCTGAGTACCAGGTTGAGATAGCCAAACCATAGTCTGAAATAGGGATCTTCAAGACCGAGGTACTCCGGAAAACTAAATAGCATAATATTGCCAAAGGCAAAGCCTGCCACTCCTATTTTGATCTTGAGCTGTTCATCGTAGCCCTTGTCAGCATGGGCTTCGAGCTCGATGAGGGGCTTGTATCCAATGGTGTCGAGGACCTCCACTATTTTTCTTAAAGAGATATTGTTGGGATTATACCTGATCTCTACCTCTTTTCGCAAGAAGTCTACTTTTGAAGCAAAGATGCCATCGTTGAAGCGGTATAGTTTTTCCAGCAACCAAACGCAAGAAGAGCAGTGGATCTGTGGCAATTGGAAAACAACCAATGACAGCTGTGGTGAAATGGGTCGGGTGAGGCGATCGATGATGATTTGTTCATCGAGGTATTCGTATTCTTCTTTGGATTTGGATTTCAGGGAGAAACCTGGATTTTCTGCCAGGTTGTAATAATCACATAGATTGTTTTGATCCAAAACTTCGTACACTGTTTTACAGCCAAGGCAGCAAAAGGATTCCTCTTTGTAAACAAATGGTGTACCGATGACGGGGTCGTTGCAGTGTTTACATAACAATTTGACCC
>CALMWS010000287.1 GCA_937870795.1 uncultured Bacteroidota bacterium
TGCTGCTTCAGCTCATATGGCTTATATTCTCAGGTATTAAATCCCGTCTCTTTAAATTGCATGGGCAGAAGCTTAAGCAATGGCAACCTTATCATAGAAGACAATCTCGGCAGCCTGGAGATTTCCACTATTGCTACACCTACTTTTGTTTATACCCAGGGTTTCATCCAACCCGATGCGGGCACAACAAATGAAGTGCCGCACATCAATGACATCTCTTTGGGAGCGGGATCCTATTTATTGGATGTTATGGGAGGTACCATCACTCAATTTGAAGATGATTTGATGCTGGAGTATTCATTGGGTGAAGTGGTTTCAAAAACACAAGCGATATCTACCCACCTGCTTACACAGGGCGTGCTGCAACCTTATATTGGTAAATACTGGACGGGCCTTGTTAGTACTGCCTGGAAGGAAAAAAACAACTGGTCGCCAGCCATTGAACCTACGCTCGAAGACGATGTGATCATACCGCCATTGTGTCCGAATTATCCAATAATTGCAAGTGGGAAAATAGGCTCATGCCGCAACATCCTGATGATGGAAGGAACAGCGTTGTTAATCAAAGCAGGAGGCACCTTGTTTGTCCAGAATTGAAATTATTACTTTTTTGTACCCTTGGTGTTTCAACATTAACATTAAGAAAAATTCTTATTTGACAGTCTGAATATAGGAAAACGGCATGAAAATCAAAATAAAATTTTGAAAAGTCGAAAATTCTGTTAAATTTGTATAAAGCAAATTAGACTGGTTTTGAAACGTTTTTTGTTTTTCCTGGGAGTCATGCTATTGGCGTGTATTTTGCAAGCCCAGGAAGACTGTACAAATGGCATCGACGATGACAATGATGGTTTGATTGATTTGCAGGATGATGAATGCCAGTGTTTGAGTCCTACAGGTTATTATTTTTTAGAAGACTTTGAAAACAATGTCTGTTGTCCTCAATATTTTACATCTGTTGGCAACCCATTCGGCATAGAATGTCTGAATGGTATGTCGGCGGCTTCGGTGGGAACCCCTGATTATTTTCATACCTGTGGATATTTGGGTGGTTTAATGGGTCCTGATCCCCCTGTAATTCCACTGCCAATGCCATCTGGGATGGGTGCAGCAGGCACCGTTGTGATGCCTAACAATGTTGAATACATAGGCACTTGCCTCCCCAGCCCTTTGGTAGCAGGTGTGCCATACGAATTTTCTGTTTATGTGGGTTTTAATACAAATAACACCTTTGCCAGCAACAGCCCTTTGTTAATAAATATTTATGCTGCCAATAATTGCAGCAGTAATTTTCCATCTTCCCAGATATTTTGTTTAGGTCAAGATCCCAACTGGGTAGTCATTGGCAGTATGACGGTAAGTGGCAATATAGGAGAATGGGTGCAAGTATCCACCACCATCACGCCCGGCATCAATTATGAAGCAATTGCATTTGGTGCTCCCTGTAATTATGCAAGTGGCAATAATTACTATTTTTTTGACGACTTTCAGATTACAGGGGGTGGGGTTGAACAAATTCCAATAGACAATGTCATCTCAGAGAATGGAGATTGTATTACAGGAGTAACCCTTACCTCAACTACTTTTCCGGGAGCTGAATACCAATGGTATTTCAACGGCATTGCTATACCTGGTGCCACCTCTTCTACCTACCCGGTCCCTCCTGGTGAAGAAGGATTGTATCAGGTTGTTGTAACAGTTGGCAGTGATTGCGGGGTAAGTGATGAATACGAAGTGGTGATCGATGAAAATGTATTAGATGTGGAGGCTACCATAGAAAACATCTTATGCTTTAATGACAATGATGGCTCAATTTCACTCATCTTGCCTTCTGAAAACACACCACACCAGATTTTGTGGTCTAATGGTGCTTCCTCACCTAATATAGATCTTTTGTCTCCCGGCATTTACACTGTAACCATTACCGACAGCAAGGGTTGTTATTCTGAAGAGGAATACGAAATCCTACAACCCAATGAGCTGGAACTTATTCTTGATTATGTCATACAACCAGGATCAGGCAGCAACACAGGAGAAGCGGGTATACTCGTAGCAGGAGGTACGCCAGACTATGAGATCGAATGGAGCAATGGTGGCGATGGGTACAAAGAAACGGGTTTAGAACCTGGCCACTACACGATAACGGTAACCGATGAAAACGGCTGTATTGATACCGTTGGTTTTGACATTGTAGCACCATTTCAAGCGCAGCTCAGTTTCACGCCCTCATCATGTTTGGCTTGTAGCGGAAGCATAAACCTTATGGTAAATGGAGGAGTAGAACCCATTGAAGTATTGATAACCAACATAGAAACCGGACAGGCAACATTGGGCCCTGCTGCCACAAATTTGTGTCCCACTCTATATGTATATACGATTACGGATGGCATTGGAAATACAGTACAAGACACGGTTGATCTGGGACTGGCATCCCGCCCGAAAGTTAAGTTGGATAGCATACAACAATACATATGTGCCGGAGATACCAGTGGAATGATTGCAGTAAAAGTAAATGGGGGTAATCCTCAGTACAAGTACAAATGGAGCAATCAGGATACCACTTCCAGGATCAACAAATTGTTACCCGGCTGGTATGCACTCACGGTAACAGATCAGGTGGGCTGTACGGATACGGTAAGATACCTGCTGTCATCACTTCCTCCGGTAATTACTGAAGTCACAAGCCAGTCAGCAGGGTGCCTCGCAGGAGGTCAGCTAAGTGCTACGGTCGTTCAGGGCACCAGCCCCTATAAATGGCAATGGAGCACGGGCGACACCACCGCAATGCTCACCAATGTAGCGGCGGGGCAGTACCTTGTAACGGTCACGGATAGTTTGGGCTGCAGAGCCATAGATACAGCCATGGTTATCCAACAAGGCGGTATACAGACTAGCTATGAGATCAACAATGCGCATTGTGAAGAAGTGAAAGACGGATATATAAATCTTAACCCCATAAGTTATAATGGATACGTGACCTATGAGTGGAGTAATGGCTCAACAGAAGAAGACATCGACAGCCTGGGAGCTGGGGTATATATGGTGACGATAACAGATGAGATAGGCTGCAGGCTGGTACAGGAATATACGATAATTACAGAGGCCCCGTATCAGGTAAGCGCAGACATCACAACAAACTTATGCAATAATGACAGTCTGGCTAGTATTACCTTAAACATAACAGGAGGAAGCAACTATGTATATACGTGGTCGGAGGGATCAATCGCAGGCGAACTAACAGGATTAAAAGCAGCGGACTATAGTGTAACGATAACAGATGCCTACGGCTGTAAACAGAGCTACCAATACACGATAACAGACCCACCCGTACTGAAAATAGAATCAGCCATAAAAACAATCAAGTGTGCTGGTAATGCAGAGGGAGAGATAAGCCTGACAGCAACGGGGGGCACAGGAATGTATACGTACAAAATAAATGGAAAAGATACGGGAACAAATAATACCGGATTGGAAGAGGGAACATATAGTTTGGTGGTGAGAGATGAAAACGGGTGTATCGACACGAGTGTAGTAAAGCTCAAAGCCATGTCCAATGCAAGCCTGACAAGCCAGATAACAGAAGCGCCGTGCGGAGAGAATGAGGGCAGCGTGATCGATGTGACGGTAGGAGGAGGAATAGAACCCTACGATTACAAGTGGAGCAATGGCATCACGACGGAGGATTTGCGAGATGTGCCTGCAGGTAATTATGCGGTGACGGTAACAGATAAACTGGGCTGCGAGATAACTGACACCATACAGTTGACCAACACAGATGGTCCGGCAGTGATGGTGAGTGGAGAAGATGTGAGTTGTAATGGAGAAAACGATGGGCAACTGATAATAAGTGCACAACATGGGAGCCCACCATATAGTATATATGTAAATGGGGAATTGAAATCAGGATTGGAAATCAAAGAGCTGACGGCGGGCATCTATGAGGTAATGGTAGTGGATGCAAAGGGCTGTGAGATCAAAACGAGTTACGAGATCGAAGAGCCTGATGTGCTAACCGGCTTGATAGTAGAAGTAATACAACCCGACATCAACAAAATAACAGGAAGTGCGAGCGTAGCGGTAAGTGGGGGAAAAGATCCGTACACGATCAGTTGGGACAATGGCGAAACGGGAGAAAAAGCCTTAACACTAAACCCTGGAACACATACATTGACAATAACGGATAGCGGAGGCTGCACAGCAGAAGCAGAAGTGACCATTGTGAAGAGCGCCATCTATGCTATATGGGACAAACAGGACAATGCCTGTGCTGGAGATTGTAAGGGAGAGATAACCATCACCATCCAAAATGAAGATGGCAGTGAAAAGATAGTGTGGACAGACGGAGGCACAGGCATAATAAGAACGGGCCTATGTGCGGGAGAGTATCAGTGGACGATAACGGATGGTTATGGCAATACCATAACATCGCCTGTAGTAAACATAAGTACCCCCCAACCAATAAAAATGGAGGTAGTAATAAAAGGAGAGAGCTGTGAAAACAAGGAAGATGGCCAGGCAACGATCATCATAAATGGAGGTACGCCCAACTACACCATAAAATGGGATGGTGTAACAGGAACAGAAACAGCGAACCTCAACACAGGGGAGCACTTGATAGAGATAAAAGATGCCAACGGTTGCCTTACGGATACGGTAGTGAATGTGCCCAAGCTTGAATCAGCCAATATCACGGGTATGGCAAAAGATGCCATCTGTGAAGGAGGAGGAGAACTCACAATACAGACAACAGCAGATACGATTATAGACCTGGTGATCAATGGCATAAAGTATAGCCTGAACAAAGAGTTAAAGATAGCAGGAGCATCACCGGGACTGTATGTGATAGAACAGCAGATGAGTGATAGTTGCAAAGTGTACAAGGAGGAGGTAAGCATAGGAAGTGAAAGCTTCATAACTGGCGGCAGCATAGAGAATGAAATCGAAGTAAAGGAAGGAGAACAAATAACGTTGGACCTTTCAACACTGACGATAACTGGAAGCTACATGATAGAATGGAAGGGCATACAGCAGGACAATTGTGAGCAAACGGACGCAACGGGCAACTGTTTGAAGTATGAGTATGTGCCTGACGGCCCGCACGAAGTGAGTGCGTATATCTTGTCGGACCAGGGCTGTGATAGTTTGATCAGCTTCAACATCCGGGTATTGGTGGACAACGATGTGTTTTTCCCCAACGTATTTGGTGTGGGCAACAACAATGTGTTTAAGCCCACGGATAAAACAGGAAAGACCAGGATAGAATCATTTGAAATATATGATCGGTGGGGCAGCCTTGTGTTTAGGGAGACAGCAGTAGACATAACTTCCTTAAAAGGGTGGGATGGCACCTTCAATGGCAGCAGGGCAGAACAGGGAGTTTATGTATATCACTTACAAATTTTGGATACATCCGGCAAAATCAAAAACAAGGTAGGGGATGTGACTTTGCTTAGGTAAGCTAATATTATTAATCATATTCGTTTAAAACCAAATTAATAATGTTTCTGGCAGTATAACCGGTAAAATTTCGATTATCCATCTTTGAAACTTGTTCCTTTGTATAGTATTTGGTAATAAATACTTTCAAAAACTCGATGATGTTTTCATAGTTGGCAGGATAACTAAAACTTGAATGTATATCAATCAACAATTTCTTAAGTAACAATGCATCGTCAAACAAGTAGAGATATTTTATATGAGGTGTTGCTTTATCTAAAGAAGTGTAATCTACCAATTTATCTAAAATTTTACCCCAATCTTCGGTTTCAGCCCAGAGCCCAAATTTTAAGTCAAGCACCTTTGCATAATCAGCGGTATCCCGCCTAAGAACCCTGTTCAACGCTTCTTTGCGAAAAGTTTCTTTATGAGCGTGAGTAGTTAAGTCGTTGTATATTTCCTGATAGAGCTGGTAACTGGGGGCGAACGCAAAAATTTTCTTTCTATATATCAGAGCCTCATCGGGCATAGAAAGTTGCAGATACACATTGACCAATATTTTATAGTATGGAATGCTATAAACTTCGTGGTAATTTCCCTTAATCGATTTTTCGCACAAGGAAATCACTTTGTCGTTTTGCCCAATCAATTGCAATTGATGTAAGAAGGCAAAGTTGTATTCATTGTAAAAAAGTGTATAAGGAAGGTCATTGTACAAGGCTGAAAACAAGTCCTGTTTTATGATGTATTGCAACAATGGCAGGAGCTCTGCTTCTGTCGGTTCGTTTTTAGACACATTGTTTAAATACAACTTTATCAAGTCTGCCAGCACCTCTTTGGAAAGCGCTGGTGCGGTTTTATAAATGAGACTCAAGACAACGCTAAATCCTTTGCCATCTTTTTTAAGTCTACTTATAAACTGCTGAAAAAAAGAAGTAATCTTATATTGTTCACAGGTTTGAAGATAGGCGCTCAATTTTTCAGAGAATTTATTGAATTGTGTGACCACCCGCGACGAAGACTTACTCAATCTTTTATCAACCAGCTCGTAAAAGTTAAAAACGGCATCTACCATTAGCAAGCCATCTTCGCTGCCTATTTTGGCAAAGATGGCTGGCAATTGTGTGTCTAAATACTTTTGCCATACTTCAAAGAGTGCTTTCAACTGAACGGGCTCGATGTACTTTTTTTTGCCAACGACAGCCTGAATACAAGCAGCTCCCTGTTTATTGATTTCTTCTGCTGTGATTTGTGTAGTAGATCCAGAAAAATGGTTGAAAAACTTTAAATTCAATTCTTTATTGACATTTAGTTCTTCCAGAATCCAGGCCCTCAACTGAATATTGTCAACATTGTCTAAAAGCTCTTCGGTAGGGCTTAATTTTTTCTTCCTAATTTTTTTTAAAGTGGTGGAGGCTGCTGCACTTTTTTCTCCCCGGTTCATAAATGCTAAAACCGCTACCACATGGGCACACAATGCATTTTTATTGGGGCAATCACAACTGAAGTGTAGTATGTTATTTCCGTTTTCATCCAATTGTATGCCCACATCGAAGCATTCTTTTCCATCATCTACAAAGGCACTGAATTGGCCCCGGGCAATTTCTTCAAATTCTCTCACATTGTTTTGCAATGATGAAGCTGCCTTGCTAATGTTGGCCGGGGCCTTTTTAAGTGTGTCTTTGATGGTCAATTTTCAAAATTTAATAAACAGAACTTAATGTTATACCATCAATTCATGAATATTTTTTTTGCCAATGCCTTTTTGCTTTCATTTTCTAAAACCATGATGATTACAGTCTGGTGATATTGGGGCAAGGGCGTTGTTTCACCGGCATTTACCCATTTATTGTCCAATACCTTGCCGGCGGTATCCATGATGATCACTTCAAATGCTTTGTACTCTTCTTTACCGGTTATAATTATGTTGTCGTTTACTACAGTAAAGTCAAATTCGGCTTTTCCAGCAACTTCATCAACACTGGTATTTATGTCCACTGCAATCTTATACAACTCCCTTCCTTTCGAAGCGTCCAAATTTGAAAAGAAATACAAGTTATTATTATTCATACCAACAGGGATGGCAGAAGGCCCATTTGTTGAACTGAAGTTTAACTGCGTTTTTTGGCCACCAAGGTCACTGAAGCTATCTTTTAAATGGTACAAAGACGGGCGGAAGCCATTTGATGTTCCATCAAAGAAAAATATATTTTCGTTGTAGGAAACGAAATTTGAAGGATATGCTTCCACTTCGCCCAAGACTTGCGCTGATTTAGTGCTTTTATCAATGGCAATGACCAAATTGTCAAAACTATTGTAATCGTCTATGTGGATAATCATTTTATCGCCAACAATTGCTCGGTTAATGTTATCTGATTGAATAACAGGACCATATTTATTAATCAGAGGTGTAGATTTAAGTGGAAAATCATGAAGCAGGGTTAAGCCTTTACCATAGTGGTAGTGTACTGCCATTCCATTAAAATCCATTACTCTCAGAGGTTCTGACAATGTAGTTTTTTTCACTCCGGTACTTTCATGATAGT
Source organism: uncultured Bacteroidota bacterium (assembly GCA_937870795.1). Classification (GTDB taxonomy): domain Bacteria; phylum Bacteroidota; class Bacteroidia; order Chitinophagales; family Saprospiraceae; genus JADKBO01. Next base: position 7,983 of record CALMWS010000287.1, read on the forward strand.
GATATAGTCCATCATTTTCAACACCAAAAACGAGGCCATCTGCCACTTCACATAAGCCATATAAGTCGGTGAAAGAAGATCCTACATCAAAAGTTGCAAGGGTGGAAATGGCATCATCTGCATAATTCAGTGTTGCCAATCCAAATTTGTTGGTTAGGAAAGCGATGCCATTTTTATAAGACACAAAAATTTTATCATCATCATTGTCTTTATGACTGGCGAAATCGAGAAAAGATGAGTTTAAAATTCTGGTACCAGAACCAGTTCCATCGTTGACGTAAAGGTTACCACCAGCGGCAATATAAGCCATATTATTATTTCCTAATAACATATAATCAGGTGCGTCGGCGAGTTCTGTGAGTAGGCTCGTATGGATAGAGGTGCCATCAGAGATCCAAAGTGCATGCTTACCATTGTCACGTGTGGCAAAAATGACTTTGTTGTTGAACCTCAATAAGCCGCTGGCCGGTGGATTACAATCTGTGCAAATGGTTTCTAAAAAGGATACTGTATCGTTTTTGATTACGTATAAATAAGTCTGGTTAGAAGCAGTCAATACTACAATAAATATTTTATCCTCCACTTGTAGAAAGTTCGTTCCCCAGCTCGGCACCGCATCCGCACTTCCGGGATTAAAATCCATTACCAATTTTGGAGTTTGTGCCATCACCAAAAATTGACAAAGAAAGAATAGTATTGTAAAAACCTTTTTCATATAATAATTGTGTTTGATTACGTTTTGTATCAGACCATTTCTTCGAAAAGTTCGAGAATGGTTTCTTCTGGATATTTAGTTAACCCGCTATGAATGGCCGAAATTTGTACAATGGTACTTCTTTTAGCGGTAAGCCACCTAAACCTCGAAGCCTGATCCAACTCTGCAATTGGACCGCCACGCTGGTCGCCATTGGCAATGTGATGAAAGGCAGCGATATAATTCAGCAACTCTTCATAATCCGTCTGCTCATAGAGTGCCATAATCCTGGCTTCATCCAACCGTGTCTTTACAGCCAGGTACGAACAGTCTTTGCAATACAATACTACACCAATGTTGATAAACTCCTCGCGCTCAACCCTCGGTACGAAGCGAAGCACAGCATATTCATAGATCTTAAGGTCTGACATGCACTACTTCTTTGATAAATGTTGATGAAAACAACAGTCGTTCACTTAAATATGTGTAGTACATGGACCTTACCTGATCTGCCGACATCGGGTCTTCTCTTGATAAGAGCCACTCTTCCGGGAGCTCATTACAAATGTTTTCTAAAAATTTGGTTTCTAATGCTGTGGTAATGATTTCATTGGCTTCCTCCATTTTTGTTGCCCCTTTGATCAATACGTGATTTTGTATCATCGGAAAGGGTTTTTGGATAGATGACTTCCATTGTGCCCTGTTGTGGTGAAAGTACAAGGCGGCTCCATGATCGATAAGCCACAATTCGTTTTTCCACATCAGCATGTTGGTATTGCGCGCGGTACGATCAACATTGGTCAGATATATGTCCAACCACACAATCATGGATGCAATGAGGTCGGGAACAAAATTGACGACAGGGTCAAAAGTTATGGAACCGGGTAAGTATTTTAAGCCCAGGTTTAAGCCCACACTTGCCTTTAATAAATCCTGAATTTCCTCGTCCGGTTCTGTCCTGCCAAAACCCTCATCGAGGGTGCAAAATGCCAATGTTGGCACCAGGAAGCCAAGCTGGTGGGCAATTTTACCGCCCAGGTACTCTGCAATCAAGGCTTTGGTGCCCTGACCTGCTCCCTTAAATTTGAGTACGTACTTTTCTTTGTCACTGGCTTCAATGATCGCAGGCAAAGACCCTCCTTCTCTTAAGGGAGTAATATACCTGATCACTTGAAGTGTACTTGTAGTCAAGGGTTGGATTAATTGATTGCACAAAAGTACAAATTAATGAGTGACCAGCTGTGCTATTGTTGGCTGTTTATAAATGTAAAAAAATGGGGAGATACTGTTACCTCCCCACTATCAAAATAAGAAAACTAATTATTATCTCTTTTACAACTCCCTACATTCAAGGGGCAATTTCCGATTAACATGTTGTCAGCAGGTACATAAAGACTGCTAAATTCCCTGCCCTAAGAAAAAATAATTTGTTTTCTGGGTATTGATATAAAACATCATCTATTTGCAGAAGTATGAAATAGCAGACTATACCTGAACTTTATGTTCAAGACAGGGTAGGCTTTCACTTCTATATGTTGGCTTAAAAAATCAACCTTACATATTATTGAAGTCACCCAAAACAGGTTTACCCCTGTATTGCTATTTGTGTGCGATAAATGGCGTGCTTAATACCATGTTTCCATTGTAACACACCTTGTTTTGTACTTTACTATTTAATCCTCATCGCCATCAGCATCTCCTCCTGTCTCCGGAGCAAGAGCCGGGCTGTACTTTTCTTTGATTTTTGCTTCAATCTGAGAGGCGACTTCAGGGTTGTCGTGGAGGAATTGTTTTGCCTGCTCACGTCCCTGGGCAATTTTGGTGCCTTCATAACTAAACCAACTACCGCTTTTCTGAATCACATCACATTCTACACCGAGATCAATAATTTCTCCCGTCTTAGAAATTCCTTCGCCAAAAACGATGTCAAAGGTTGCCACTCTGAATGGAGGTGCCAGTTTGTTTTTTACTACTTTCACTTTGGTGGGACTTCCCACTACGTTGCCATCCTTGTCTTTGATGGCGGTACCTGACTTTCTGATGTCCAGACGGAGGGAAGCATAAAATTTCAAAGCATTACCCCCTGTGGTAGTCTCAGGATTGCCAAACATCACCCCAATTTTTTCCCTGAGCTGATTGATGAAAATACAGCAACAACCAGTTCTTCCAATGGTGGCAGTCAATTTTCTCAAAGCCTGTGACATCAACCTTGCCTGCAGCCCCATTTTGGATTCACCCATCTCGCCTTCAATCTCACTTTTGGGTACAAGAGCGGCTACAGAGTCAATCACGAGTAAGTCGATGGCCCCTGAACGAATCAGGTTCTCAGCAATTTCCAACGCCTGCTCCCCGTTGTCGGGCTGTGATATAAACAGATTTTCTGTATCTACACCCAATGATTCTGCATAGGTGCGGTCAAAAGCATGTTCAGCATCTATAAATGCAGCGATACCGCCTGCTTTTTGACATTCTGCAATGGCGTGGATGGTCAATGTAGTCTTTCCTGATGATTCAGGACCATAAATTTCCACAACCCTGCCCTTAGGAAATCCACCGATTCCCGTGGCTATGTCTAAGCTCAATGAGCCGGTGGAAATTGCCTCAGTTGCAATTACCTGCTTGTCACCAAGCTTCATTATAATTCCCTTTCCGTATTGCTTTTCCAGCTTATCTACGGTCGTTCTTAACGATTTTAGTTTCTCTTCCAGTTCTTTTGACATAATAATTAGTTTTGCAATGCAAATATAAGATATTTGTCATTGATGTGACAAAAAAATTGACAATATTTTAATAAATATATTTAAAGTCTTGAAAGACTTTGAGTTATTGCGTCTTCTTAAACGTCAATTTTTGCGTATTTGGCATTTTCTTCGATGAATTGTCTTCTGGGAGGTACATCGTCACCCATCAGCATAGAGAAAATTTGGTCTGCTTCCAGGGCATCGTCAATGTTAATCCTTCTCAGGGTTCTGGTTGTGGGATCCATGGTGGTTTCCCAAAGTTGCTCTGCATTCATCTCTCCCAAACCCTTATATCGCTGCACTTTGACATTGGCGTCTTCTTTTCCCTTGCTGTAAAAATCGATGGCAGCAATTCGCTCCTCGTCGTTCCAGCAATAGGTAAATTCTTTGCCTTTTTTAACCTGATAAAGCGGTGGTGCTGCAATATAGATAAAGCCTTGTTCGATCAGAGGTTTCATATACCTGAAAAAGAATGTGAGGATCAGGGTGGTAATGTGACTGCCATCCACATCGGCATCACACATGACAACTATTTTATGGTATCGCAACTTGTCTATGTTGAGTACCCGTTCTCCATCTTTATCCTGGATGCTCACCCCAAGTGCAGTGAACATGTTTTTGATCTCTTCGTTTTCGTAAATTTTGTGTTCCATGGCTTTCTCAACATTGAGGATTTTTCCCCTCAATGGCAAAATGGCCTGAAACATCCTATCCCGGCCCTGTTTTGCTGTACCACCCGCCGAATCTCCCTCTACCAGGAAGATCTCACTGGCCGAAGGATCTTTTGACGAACAATCAGACAACTTACCTGGCAAACCTCCACCCGTGAGTACGGTCTTGCGCTGTACCAACTCTCTGGCTTTTTCTGCCGCATGTCTGGCCGTTGCCGCCAATATCACCTTGTCGATGATTTTTTTGGCGTGTCCGGGGTTTTCTTCAAGGAAAAACTTAAGTGCATCTCCCACACACCTGGATACAATGCCTGTAACTTCAGAGTTGCCAAGTTCTCCCTTGGTTTGTCCCTTAAATTGTGGCTCCGGCACCTTTACCGAAACGATAGCGGTGAGTCCTTCCCTGAAGTCGTCTCCAGATACAGATACTTTAGCTTTGGTGAAAAGGCCGTTGTCTTCGCCATATTGTTTGAAAAGACGGGTGATGGCCCTCCTGAATCCTGCCACGTGGGTACCCCCTTCTCTCGTATTAATGTTGTTGACGTAAGAAAAAATATTCTCCTGATAACCGGTATTGTATTGCATGGCCACCTCAACCTCTACATTTTCTTCCTTGCCAATGACATGGATGGGCTCGTCGATCAATGATGATCTGGACTGGTCGATAAACTTCACAAATTCATTTAAGCCTCCTTCTGAATGGAAAGTTGCACTTTTGAATTCACCCGTTTCTTCATTTTTTTCTCTTTCATCTGTAAGCCTTAGGGTAAGTCCCTTGTTGAGATAACTCAGCTCCCTTAGCCTCTTGGCCAGCGTGTCGTAATCATATACCAGCTCTTCAAAAATTTCAGGATCGGGTGCAAAGGTCACATTGGTCCCGTTTTTATCGGATTCTCCAATTACTTTTACTTCACCCGTGGGCTTGCCCTGGCTGTATTCTTGCTCGAAAACTTTGCCCTCACGGTGAACTTCTGCCCTCAAATACGAAGACAAGGCATTCACACAGGAAACCCCCACACCGTGCAAACCACCGGATACTTTATAGGTGTCTTTATCAAATTTGCCCCCAGCGTGCAAAACAGTCATTACTACCTCAAGCGCAGATTTTTGCAACTTATCGTGCATGCCCGTAGGAATACCCCGGCCATTGTCTTTAACGGTCACACTGTTGTTGGGGTGCACAATGACGTCAACAAAGTCACAATATCCCGCCAGGTGCTCATCGATGGAGTTGTCAACTACTTCCCAAACCAGGTGGTGTAAGCCCTTGGAATCTGTACTTCCAATGTACATGCCCGGTCTTTTGCGAACGGCTTCCAGACCCTCCAGTGCCTGAATGTTGTTGGCACCGTAATTTTGGGATTGGGGATTCGGATTTTCACTCATAACTTATTAATATTCAATTAATTTCAAAGATTGCAAAGTTAACCTTTTTCCATCACATTTTTTTAAATATGAGGGTAAAAAATTGGACGATATAAATGCACTAATCATGATGATAAAACGCTATTTTCCAAATAATTAAAACATTTTTTGCAAAATCTGCGTTTGGGTAACACAAGTTACTTGCAACAATGTTGCAAATAAATTATCTTTGTGTCCTAATTTTAATGCATGTCGTCATTTTTTAAAATCAATCTTGACTTTGCAGGCATGGCGGCTTCTGCCATCTGTGCCATTCATTGCATGGCCATGCCCTTGATTTTATCCTTAGGGGTAGCCCATTCAGGCCACTTATTTCATGACCACAGCTTTGACATTGCCGTCATAGCTATCGGCATCGTCATTGCATCCGCCTCTCTTATTACAGATTACAAAAGACATAGGTCCAGACTACCACTCTTGCTCGTGATTATTGGATTCTCAGTACTTACTTACGGCCTTACCCATGGCCATGGCGGCATCCATCTATGGATTAGCCTCATGGGCAGCAGCTTGGTGTCTTCTGCACATTTTATCAATTGGAAGAAAAACCAGTTGCAGTTCTCGTAAGAGATCTACAAATTTCCAGACCTATAACGCTCCATTGCCTTATCCGAGGCCAACTGCGGCAGTCTTAAACTTATTTGTTGGGATTTGATTTGACCAGATATTGCTCCAGCGCCATCGACATAGAAGGTGCTTCCGGTGTAGGAGCAACTATGTTGGGATAAATGCCATGATCGAGTACTGCCTGAAGTGTAGATTGACCAAAAACTGCGATGCGTGTGTAATTTTGCTTAAAATCGGGGAAGTTTTCGTACAGGGATTCAATGCCCTGAGGACTGAAAAACACCAAAACATCATAAAACACGTTTTCCAGATCCGACAAGTCGCTCGATAAGGTGCGATACATCAACACGTCGGTAAACTCAATCTTGTTCTTCTCTAGGTAGCCAACCACATCTTTATTGCCAAGATTGGAATTGGGCAGTAAAAATTTTTCGGTGGCTTTAAATTTATTGAAATAAGCATGCAAATCATCGAGTTTCTTTTTGCCTGCAAACACCTTCCGTTTGCGGTAAACGATGAATTTTTGAAGGTAATTGGCTATCGCCTCTGTCACACAGAAATACTTGGTTTCAGGCGACATCTTGATCCGCATTTCTTCACAAATACGGAAAAAGTTTTCAATGGCATTTTTACTGCAAAAGATGATGCTCGTGTACTCATCCGGGCGAACCCTGTTTTTCCTAAATTCTTTTTCGGTAACACCCTCTACATGGATGAATGAACGCCAGTCGATGGTGAGTCCATATTTTTTTTCGATGTCGTAATAGGGAGAACGCTCCGGCTTGGGCTGGGAAACCAAAATGGTCTTAATTGGCCTAAACTCCTCTACATATTTAACTTTAGATTTGGAGGCAGTGCTTTTTGTAGCCATTTAGGTAATTTGAGTGATCAATTTTTAGCCCTGTATGTTGGAAATTGCCCTGATCATAACCAATACAGGCGCAATTTCTGCGGTGCAAAGATATATAAAAAAAGGAACTATTCCCTGACCAATCAAAAATATGGAAATGCTCAAGCCCCTCAATGTACGCATGATGTAAAACAATGCCACCATGCCCAAACCAAGATATAAAAACAATAAATGCATGTTTTCAGGCCCATAAGCCAACAATAAATTTACAGGAACCGCAATGATGCCCAATAAAATATTAAAAACAAGGATGATGTAGCTATAAAGAGAGCTTTCTTTCGTAACTGGAAATAAGCCGCCCAACAGCCACATAAAGCTGTGCCTTATTAAATATACTCCACACACAGCGGCAAAACAAAGCAGCCAGATTTTGATGCCTTCCTGACCGCCGTAGTGCTTTTGCAACAAATAAATAAACACAGACAAATTGATGAAAAAACACAAATAGAGGAGTGCGAAATGAAAATTATAACCCCCGGCTTCGTCTCTCTTGGTGAGTTTCATCATGTTGAGGTTAAACATCGACCGTAAAAGATAACCCAAAAGACTGGTTTTGTGGCTTATCACCACCGCCAGCATGGCCCATGAAAAAATCATGATCCAAAAGATAAAACTCGTAGAAACCTTGGGTTTTACCTTAGAAATATCTTCAATGGCCTTTTGAACCGGCTTAAATTGCTGTCGCCTTAGCGGTACGTGGTTTACTTCAAACGGATTGCCGGCAATGCCCACATCGGCACTATCCTTTTGCATGGTCTCTTGTTCTGAAGAAACAGCCGGCAGATTTTGTATCCTGGATGAAACTTCGAAGGGATTTGATCTGTTGTTCTGACCATAACCAAATGAGCCGAAGAGCGTCAAAAGACCCCATACCATAACCCAAATTGCTGCCTTCTTTTTCAACATGCCGCAAAATTACTTTTATTTTTATGCCAAATTCCGCCAATTTGCCTTTTTACCATAAATTCTGTGCATTTTGAACCACTTTTTAACCAAATCCTCCTTTTAAAACAAATACAATTTGTCTGAAAACCTCATAAAACGGGTCTTGGTGTTGGGCAGCCTGGCCATTGTGGGCATCATTGCCGTCCAATCGTTTTGGTTGTCCAAATCATGGGATATCCGCGACAACGACTTTGACCAGTCAGTGACCATTGCGCTTAGAAATGTAGCCCAAATTATTGCCAATTACAACAATACCACCCTACCCAAATACAATCTGGTTCAACGCCGTTCTTCCAATGTTTATGCGGTCAATGTCAACAGTAAAATTGAAGACATCGCCGTTTTGGAAGACTACCTGTACCAGGAAATTTCCAACGTTTTTATCAATACCGATTTTGAATATGCTGTTTATGATTGCGCCAGCAGTGAGATGATTTATGGCAATTATTGCAAAATGGACAATTCTACACACAAAAAGAAAGCCTCCATCTTACCCAAATTTTCACACCTTGATTACTATTTTGTGGTAAAATTTCCGGAAAGGGAAAGTTATATCGTAAGCGACCTTTGGACCAACCTCATGATTGGCTCTGTTGCCATTTTATCAGTTTTGTTTTTTACTTACAGCATCCTCATCATCCTGCGCCAAAAGAGGTTGTCTGATCTTCAGAAGGATTTTATCAACAACATGACCCATGAATTTAAGACCCCCATATCTTCAATTAAAATTGCAGC
>CALMWS010000288.1 GCA_937870795.1 uncultured Bacteroidota bacterium
GCTTTTTCATATTCTCCTTTTTCTACCATGGTTTCGATTGATTTGCAGGAAACCATCGCAAGAGCTAAAAACATAGTGTATAAAATTGTTCTCATGGTAATTGGTTTTGATGGTTTGTAATTGTTTTCTCCTGAAGAGCGATTGAGCCAATCCGTTGTTTCACCCAAATGCGTAGTTTAGGATTTGCTTAACACAGTCAATGCCTTTTAATTACAAACAAAAATTTGTATCGAGATAAAAAACCCATTTTAATTTGTAAAAGTCGTTGAAACCCAATGATTGAAGCAGTCCATTCGATTTTGGCAGGATTCTTGATATATTAATATATTCCTGCATGTATAAGTAGTTGATAACTGTTAGAAGCACAATTTATTAGGTAGATTTTTGAGTACGGGAATACCCTGAAAATGATCCGTAAAAACGCCCATTTTTATACAAAGTGTTGAATATTATGGCATTATTTAGGGTTTTTGGTCATAAAATTGTCTTCTACTTAATGTGATTCAGGTTTTATTTATCAATTTTTTACAAAATTTTATTCATGGGTAAATTTGTTGCTTTATTCCTGCTCGCCTGCTCATTGACCAATGTCATAGGACAAGAAATTGTGCCTTCCAAAGTGGTAAGTGAACACCAGAGCTTCGCGCGATTTGAACAGTATGCTGTTTTTTCCGGTACCTCACGCAATGACTTGATCCTTCCGGAAGAGGTCACTGAATACAACTTACTTCAATTGGACCGTGCAGCACTGCAAAAATTAGTGGCCAATGCCGATGCAAATATCAGCTTCAAAGTTCCGGTATCGGATAGAGAAGAACTGGAGTTGCAGCTGGTAGAAAACAGCCTTGAAGGCCTCATTATCAGGGAGTCAGATGGCAATCGTCAAGTGAAGTTCAATCCCGGCAGGCATTACCAGGGCATCATCAAAGGCAGACCGGGATCTCTGGTAGCCATTAGCTTTTTCGAAAATGATGTGATGGGTTTTATCAGCGACCCGAGAACCGATGGCAATCTGGTGATTGGTAAAATGCAGGACAAAAGCGGAGACTTTATCGTTTACCGCGATGACAAAGTATTGTCTAAGCTGCCATTGGAATGCGGTACCCAGGACAATACCGAATCGTATACAAACGAAGAGTTGTTTCACTCAAACAATGACAGGGCACTTACAGATTGTGTAAAAATGTATTTCGAAGTAGACTACAATATTTTTACCAATAAAGGAGGCATGACTCCAACCATCAATTACATCACGGGTTTGTACAACCAGGTGAAAACCCTTTACAACAATGAATCGATTAATACGGTAGCCTCAGAAATTTTCGTTTGGTCTACCACTAGTCCATATACCGGAACCAATTCCAGCACCATGCTGAACCAGTTTTTGGCATACAGAAATGGTTTCAATGGCAACATTGCCATGCTTTTGTCATACAGTGCGAGTGGCGGTATTGCTTATGTAAATACCCTATGCAATTCCAATCCGGATTATAGAATGGGTTTTTCAAGTATTGGTTCTACCTATGCTACAGTGCCTACCTACAGTTGGTCTGTTGAGGTGGTAACACATGAATTTGGTCACTTGTTAGGTTCCCAGCATACCCACGCCTGCGTCTGGAACGGAAACAATACTGCCATCGACGGATGTTATACAACGGAAGGCGGATGCGCCAATCCGGGAATTCCGTCCGGTGGAGGAACCATTATGTCCTATTGCCACCTGACCAGTACTGGCATCAGTTTTACCAAAGGTTTTGGCACACAACCGGGCAATCTTATCAGGAGCAAAGTGACGGCTGCTACCTGCCTGTCACCATGTCCGGGTTCTCCAACACCTACATGTACAGATGGTATACAGAACGGGCAGGAAACCGGTGTTGACTGCGGCGGGCCTACATGTCCCCCTTGTCCTACAGGTTGTACGAGCAATTCGGGAACCTTGACCATCGTTTTGGATAACTATCCATCTGAAACAACCTGGAACATCAAAAATTCATCCAATGTAACCCTTTATTCCGGTGGCCCTTATTCTGCAGCCGGCAGCACCGTAACGGTGCCACTTTGTCTTCCCAATGGATGTTACACTTTCAATATTTTCGACTCTTATGGTGATGGCATCTGCTGTGCCTATGGAAACGGATCCTACAATGTAGTGGTAAATGGCACCAATGTTGCTTCCGGAGGCCAGTTTACGACTTCCCAGACAAAATCATTTTGCATCAATGCTACCAGCGGATCCAGTTGTACCGACGGTATTAAAAATGGCCAGGAGACCGGTGTTGACTGCGGTGGCCCTACTTGCCCTCCATGTCCACCCAGTTGCACAGATGGCATTAAAAATGGCCAGGAGACCGGTGTTGACTGCGGCGGTCCCACATGTCCTCCATGTCCGCCAAGTTGTACAGATGGAATCCAAAACGGTCAGGAAACGGGTGTCGATTGCGGTGGCCCTTCGTGCCCTCCATGTGCAGCTTCGTGTACCGATGGTATAAAGAATGGTCAGGAGACGGGCGTTGACTGTGGGGGTCCCACATGTCCTCCATGTCCGCCAAGTTGTACAGATGGTATCCAAAACGGCCAGGAAACGGGTGTCGATTGTGGTGGTCCAACGTGTCCTCCATGTGCTGCTACCTGTACAGACGGAATTCAGAATGGCCAGGAAACGGGCGTTGATTGTGGTGGGCCTACATGTCCTCCATGTCCAACGAATGGTGAAACCACGTTGGGTGCGTATTACTTTGAAACCGGTTGGGACAGCTGGATAGACGGTGGCGATGATGCCATACGATATTCGGGCCCCAGATCTTTCGAGGGGACCTTCTCCATCTCACTCAGAGATAATATGTTGACAGAATCGTCTATGACCTCGCCCGTTTATACAGCTTCTTCTTATGCAGTCTTGAAAGTGGAATTCAATTTCTACTCCTACAGCATGGAGCCGGGGGAAGATTTCTGGCTTCAGTATTCAAACAACGGAGGCAGTACATGGACAACCGTAGCCCAATGGGTCAATGGAACCCATTTCAACAACAATACTTTCTACTATACAACCAAGTCTATCAATAAGAGTGTTTATGGTTTTACCAATAATTCCAAATTCAGAATAGTTTGTGATGCCAGCACCAACTCAGACCTGGTCTACATTGATGCTGTAAAAGTAAAAGGATTGGCAACGGCAACCATGCCGGGAGAAAGTACAGAATCCATGGTGGCCTTGAGTTCTATTTTTGAAGATGTTGTTGATGGGGTAAAAGTATTTCCCAATCCGGTAAGGTCGGAACTCAACGTTCTGATTCCCGCAGAGAGAGAGGGAGAAACCATCGTCAATATGTATGATGCAATGGGTAGAAAAATTATCGCACGCCCGGTTTTAGAAGGAGAGCATAAAGTAATGCTGGATGTGACGGGTCTCAGGACCGGATTTTACATTGTCTCTATCCTTGTTGATGGCGAGATTTCACACACAGAAAAAGTTTCGGTAATAACCGGTGATTAATATTCATATTAGATAGTTAGTAAAATGCCACGCTGGTTTCAGGGTGGCATTTTTCATTTTAGCCGACACTTCAGGCCAGGATTTTTGTCTTTTGAGGCAACAATTTTCGAGCTAAAATGTATCTTTGAAAGGTACAAACCGTTTTATGAGAGTCAATAAAATCTTTGCTTCATTGGGTATGCTGGCATTGGCCATGTTCCCGGGGTTTGTAATTGCGCAAAGTTTTGATACCGATTTTGGTAAAAACCGTGTCCAGTACAACGATGATTTTAAATACTGGTCACAATACGAGAGCGAAAATTTTATTGTTTACTGGTACGGTAAAGGCAAAAATATTGCCCACACCATCATTCAGATGGCAGAACTCGACCATGATTTGATCCGCAAGCAGGTGGAGCATAGAATCTCCGATAAAATCGAAATCATTGTATATGTGGACCTTTCTGATTTTAAACAATCCAATATAGGCAGGGATGAAGTCTTTACTTCAGAGTCCGGAGAAACCCGCATTGTGGGTGCCAAAATGTTGGTATATTTTGATGGAAACCACGTCCATCTTAGAGAAAAGATCAGAGAGGGCATCGCATCCGTCTATCTTTCTTCCATGCTTTTTGGCAGCAATTTTCAAGAGGTTGTTCAAAATGCTGTATTACTTGATCTGCCTTCGTGGTACAAACCGGGTTTTGTTTCTTATGCAGGTAATGCCTGGAATACTACCATTGAAGATGAATTGCGTGAACTGCTGCTATCCAATCCCAAGTATTACCAGTTTGAAAAGTTTTCTCAAAAATATCCCAGGATTGCCGGCCACTCCATGTGGTATTATCTTCGGACAAATTACGGCAGGTCAACGGTATCCAACCTGTTGTATTTAACCCGTATTACCCGCAATTTTGAGAAAAGCGTAGAATTTGTTCTCAATACACCTCTTCGCCAGATTTATGAAGAATGGGCAGACTATTATGAATCCAGGTATACCCTGGAGGAAGGAAAATTCAATGAAAAACCGGGAATTGAAATAAAGTTAAAAAATAAAAAGCATCAGCCGATCACCTCTTTGGTGCCTTCCGGCAACGGAAAATGGCTTTTGTACGCAGTTAATAATTCGGGTAAGAGCTGCATTTATTTGCGCAACAACGAAACAGGGAAATCACAAAGACTCTTTTCTCAACACTTTAAGAACAGGTTTCAGGAAGCTGATACCGAGTACCCCCATTTTTGCTGGAGCGATGGCGACAAAGAATTTTTTGTCAGTACCCAGCGAAGAGACAATATTTATATACGAAAATACAGTATCCAGGATTTGAAATATGCAGAACAACTGCTGCCCAACGAGGTGCAGAGGTTGTATAGCCTGAGTTACATTGACAAACGTTATTTGCTCATAAATGCGGCTATCGATGGCTTTTCGGATATTATGATCTATGATACCAAAGAACGGGAAGTGTTGCCGCTTACCAACGATTACTTTGATGATCTGGATGCCAGTGTTGTTGATTACCAGGGAGGAAAGGCAGTGTTGTTTTCCAGCAACAGAACTGTGGAACACATCCTGCCGATGAAACTTGATACCATTTTACCTTTGGGCACCATGGATGTATTTCTATATCCTTTGCCCTCAGTGAAGGATAAAAACGATTTGAAAAACATACCAAGAATACTGGAAAGACTTACCCAAACGCCGGATGACAGTGAAACCCAACCCGTTTGGATAGGCAATAATACCTTTGTATTCAAAAGCGAAAAATCGGGTCTCGTAAATCTATATGCAAGGGATATAATTACAGGTACGGAGACTCCATTGACCAATTTGGCCGGCAATTTATTGAGCTACGGGACCAGTGATGCCAGGGAATTTTACCTTCACATGTTTTATGACAAAGCCAACAGGATCTTTCTTAAAAAAGGCATGGAAGGAACGGTCCCTTTTGAAACCAATCTGGCTAAATCCAGGGCCAAAAATCAAAAAGAGGAGGAGCCTGTGCAGGAAGTTGTTTATACAGAGATTCCCGATCACCTCAAATTTCAAACCGTTTTTGAGGATGTTAACAGTCTAAGCATTGTAAATCCGGTGGTCAGCAAAAAAACCGGAGTCCACGAATCTACCGACAACCTCAATGAGGTAAATGAACGAATCATTGCCATAAAAAACACCGGCATTACTGCCGCAGGTCTTAAATTCAGAATCGATAAACTCACTGCCAGAATGGACAATGAGATTTTGTTTGAAGGTTTGGAACTTGCTCAGGGCCAAAACAAGGAAGTTAATCAGATTCCTATGGGATTTTTGGCAAAAGCAGCTTTTACAGACATCTTTGAGGATTACAGGCTGGAAGCGGGCACCCGAATTTCAACCAACCTGGATGGAGCTGAATTTTTCTTTACTTATGACAACAACAAAAGGCTTATTGACAGACGCTGGGCATTTTACCTTCGCAATCAGACAGAACGCAGCTATGTTGAATTCATTCCGCCTTTAAAATCCAAAAAACAGACATTAATTGGCATGTATAGCCTGCGATATCCCGTAGACCTGCACCAGAGTTTCAGGGCTTTTGCCAGTTTAAGAATGGATAAACAGTATTTCAAGGCAACAGAAATTACCACCTTATCTGAAGTTCCGATTTATGAAAAAAGGCTGGGTTTGCGTTTTGAATATGTTTTTGACAATTCCTATCAATATGCACTCAATATCCTGCACGGAGCCAGAATGAAGTTTTATGCAGAAGCTATGAACCAATTCAATTTTGAGCCTTCCAATAACTTTCGCGTAGACCTCAATCAGGGATTTACGGCTGTGTTGGGTATGGATGCCCGCTATTATCAGCCTGTATTGAATCACAGTATATTTGCGTTCAGAATTACTTCAGCCACCTCGCTGGGAAGCAAACCCAATATCTATTACCTGGGAGGTGTCAACAACAACCTTTTTCCATCTTTCGACAATTCCATACCGCTCCCCCAAGATCAGGACTTTGCCTTTAAAACCAATGTACCCCATCTGAGAGGTTTTAAAAGCAATATCCGCAACGGGTCAAGCTATGCGTTGTTCAATTCAGAAATCAGGGTGCCTTTGTTCACTTATTTACTGGGTAAAGACAGAGGTGCATCGCTCATAAGGAATTTCCAGCTGATTGCTTTTTTTGATGCCGGACTTGCCTGGTATGGAGCAGGACCTTACAGCAGTAAAAACCCTCTTAATTCTGTTCAGGTCAAGGATGTATTAATCGAACTCGATATTCAATATTTCAGGGATCCGCTGGTAATGGGATATGGCTGGGGGGCCAGGACACAGCTGCTAGGCTATTTTATCAGGCTGGATATTGCCCATGGCATTGAGACCAAAAAAAGCCTGCCCGCTATGTACCATCTGGGCATTGGTCTCGACTTTTAAGTATTGTCCCAAATCCCTCTTAAAAACAGAAGAGGCCTCAACTTTTTTCTTACTTTTGTAGGTCAAACTTTAATCCATGAGATCATTCAATAAAGTATTCACTCCGGCAACAGGGCTTGGTTTGGTGCTTTGGGTCGCATTATTCATTCATTCTTGTGTTCCACCCACGGATCATGTCAATGCCAACCTCAATCTGGGCTTTAATGACCCGGAGGTGAGGAAGGTACTCCAGCTTCAAGACAAGGGATTGTCAGATTCTATTTATCCGTATTTTAAGCATAAAAACCCGGGAGTCAGGTATGCAGCAGTTAAAGCCTTTGCTTCTATCAGATCTGAGAATGCCCTGGATTCTGTAGTCAATATGCTAAAAGACCCCGTGCTCGAGGTTCGGGCCATGGCCGCTTATGCCTTGGGACAAATAGGAAGCCCAAAGGCGGAAACACCCCTCATTGCCGCATTCACTGCACAGGATACCTTAAGTGTCAACAACATGTTTAACCGCCAGATCCTGGAAGCACTGGGGAGATGCGGCAGTAAGACAACCCTGAAAAATATTGCATCTGTTGTAAGTTATCGGGATAGCGACGACGAATTGTTGTTGGGTCAAACACGCGCCTTTTACCATTTTGGTCAGCGAAATATTTTTGATCCTGCAGCTTCCAGCAGAGCCATGGAACTGCTTTCCAATGCAGCTATAAGTGAACCTATAAGATTGCAGTCGGCTCACTACTTTGGTAGGTTCAAAGAAGCCGTAAGTCCCGAATTGGTGGACAGGCTTATCAATCAATTGGGAATTGAAGACAACCCCGAAATCCGCATGGCACTTGCTTCGGCAGTATCACGTACTTCGGCCACAGGCCTGGATAAAAAACTGGTCCAATTGCTCACCACTGAACAGGATTACAGAGTGAAATGCAATGCTTTGAGGGGATTTCAGAACATTGAACTGGACAGCGTAAAAGCAACGGTATTTAATCTTGTTAAAGATCCCAACCTCCATGTGGCAGCTTTGGCAGCAGAATTGATTGGGAGAAAGGGCAAAAAAGAAGAATTATACGACTATAAAGCACTGGCAACGCCGGAACTTGACTGGCGGGTAAAAACCAGGCTTTATCAATCTATGATGAAATTAACACCTTTGTTTTTTACCAAGTTTAAAAACGAATTGGCAGCAGAGGTCAAGTTTTATTTTTCAAATGCTACCGGTGCTTATGAAAAGGCTGAATGGCTGAGAGTCCTGGGTGAAGATCCTTATCAATACTTAACCCTTACCAACTTATATGGTAAAACAACACAACCGGTTGAAAGAACAGCCATCATAGAGGCCTTTGGTAAGATTCTGCAACATCCTGAATTTATCAAAGCGTATGGTTCAAAGTACATAGAAGTTAAGTCTTACATTATCAAGTTGCTGGTAAACCTGAGTAAAAGCGGGGATTCCGGAACTGTAGCAGCAGCCTCTGTTATACTCAAAGATCCCAAATCCGGAGCCAAAGGTTTTGTGTCTGATACTACGTGGTTTGAATCCTCCAAGTCGAGATTGAAACTCCCTCAGGATGTAGAGTCCTACAATGAGCTGATGCAGGCAAGGGCATTTCTGTTTGACAGTACATACAATGCTTATAAAGCACCCTACAGTCACCCCATTGATTTCAGCGCACTGGAGGCTCAAGGCGACTCTATTGAGGTGGTCATGAAAACAACCAAAGGAAATATAACTTTATTGTTGTTTACAGACAAGGCACCCGGCAGTGTGGCCAATTTTCTTGAACTTTGCCAAAAGGATTTTTACGACAACAAATTTTTTCACAGGGTTGTTCCCAACTTTGTGGTTCAGGCGGGTTGCCCCAGGGGCGATGGCTACGGTGGTTTGAATTATACCATAAGATCTGAATTGAACCTCAATTATTATTTGGAAACAGGCTTGTTGGGAATGGCCCATGCCGGCAATCATACCGAAAGTTCCCAATTTTTTATAACCCATAGCCCGGCCCCTCACCTCGATGGCAATTACACCATTTTCGGGAAGGTCAAAGAGGGCATGGATGTAGTTCATACTTTGTACCAGGGTGATAAAATCATTGATGTGATTATTTTAAAAGCGAATAAATAAATACCTACCAAATCCATGAAATCAACACCACTTACCCAAAAACACATAGAATTAGGTGCCAGGATGGCCGAGTTTGCAGGCTACAACATGCCCATATCCTATTCGGGAATTATAGATGAGCACCACGCTGTAAGAAACAGGGTCGGCATTTTTGACGTCAGCCATATGGGCGAATTTATTGTAAAAGGGAAACAGGCGTTGGATTTGGTACAAGCCATCAGTTCCAATGATGCTTCCAAACTCCAGCCGGGAGACGCTCAATATTCCTGTTTACCCAACAAAACAGGAGGAATCGTAGATGATATGCTCGTTTATCGCTTGTTCGTGGACATGTGTGCAGAAGGAGAACAGGCCTTTATGTTGGTGGTCAATGCCAGCAACATGGATAAAGATTGGGACTGGATCAGCAGCCTCAATCAATTTGATACCCGCCTGATCAATATTTCAGACGAAACCGGCTTGATTGCGGTACAGGGTCCAAAAGCTGCCCAGGCATTACAAAAGCTCACAGATGTTGACCTATCTAAAATCGAATACTATCACTTTGCCAAAGGCACCATTGCCGGCGTAGAGAATGTTGTTATTTCTGCAACCGGATACACCGGAAGTGGCGGTTTTGAATTGTACTGTCAGAAAGACAATACCGCCGCTTTGTGGGATGCGGTAATGAGGGCAGGAGCCGAATTTGATATTATGCCCTGCGGCCTGGGTGCAAGAGATACCCTGCGACTAGAAATGGGATATTGCCTGTATGGAAATGACATCGATGATACCACCAGCCCGCTGGAAGCAGGCCTTGGCTGGATTACCAAATTGAAGAAGAATGCAGACTTCCCTTCAAAAGCCATTTTTGAACAGCAAAAAAAAGATGGACTGATGAAAAATCTGGTTGGCTTTACCATGAATGAAAGAAGGGTGCCCAGACACGGTTATGAAGTATGTGATGCTGCCGGATTGAACATAGGTGTAGTCACTTCCGGTACACAGTCTCCCAGCCTGGATCAACCCATTGGCATGGCTTATGTTGGTGTTGCTTATGCCAAACCGGGTACCAAAATCTTTGTGAAAATGGGTAGCAAGTTGTTGGAAGCAGAAGTAACGTCCCTTCCTTTTGTCAACGTATAATTAGTTAGCATGCCTGCCACCTGGTATCAAGCCCAAGTGTTGGATATAGAAGATGTAAATTCCGGCGTCCGCAGATTTTTTCTAAAAACCGACTCAGCATTTCCTGCGTTTCAGGCGGGACAATTCATTACTTTTGATTTGCCGGTAGGAGAAAAAAGACTACATCGTTGGAAGAGTTATTCTATTGCCAACGCACCCAATGATGACGGGTTATTGGAACTATGCATTGTTCGCCATCCGCAAGGTATGGGTACTGCTTATCTGTTTGATAAAATTTCCAAAGGCAGCACCCTTACTTTCAAAGGCCCGGAAGGAAATTTCATATTGCCCCAAAATTTGGAAAGTACTCAACTCATCATGGTTTGCACCGGCACCGGCATTGCTCCCTTTCGCTCAATGATTCAGGAAGTAACCCTTAAGCAAATACCATTTCTCCGTATGCATCTTATTTTTGGAGCCAGAAAAGTAGAAGATATCCTATACCGGGAAGAAATGGAAAAACTGGCTGAAATACTGCCCAATTTTTCCTACGATATTTGCTTGTCCAAAGAGCCATCATGGCCGGGCTATAAGGGACATGTTCACCAGGTTTACCTGGAAAAATACAAGGCCATCGACAAACAAAATTTGTTTTATCTGTGCGGATGGACCAAAATGATTGACGAGGCAGTCATCAATCTGGTTGCCAATCTGGGTTACGACAAAAGCCGGGTCAGGTATGAACTTTACGGTTAAATTTTACTCCTGCAGCTTTATACCAAAACACAAATCTCCTGCATCCCCTAAGCCGGGAACGATATAAGATTTGGCAGTAAGCTCATCATCAATGGCACCTGTCCAGATTTGTGCATGCGGAAAAAAGCGCTGGATGTGGTTTACTCCTTGACTGGAGGCAATGACGGAAACAACATGAACTTGTTTGGGTTTTCCATATTCTTCAAGGTACTCCAGAGTCTTGTGTATGCTGGCGCCGGTTGCCAGCATGGGATCCAGTAGGATTAGGATTTTACCGTCGATATTGGGGCAAGTAATGTACTCCAGTTTAATGTCAAAAGTGCCATCTTTATGGTGTGATCGATAGGCTGATATGAAACCATTTTCCACATCATCAAAAATGCGCAAAAAGCCCTGATGTAAAGGTAGGCCTGCCCTCAATATCGATGCCATCACTATGCTGTCATTGGGCAACTCAATATTGGCTTCACCCAGAGGCGTTTCCACTGTTGTCATCGAATAATTCAGGTGTTTACTGATTTCGTATGCCATGATTTCTCCCATTCTTTCCATATTGGTGCGAAACCGCATGCTGTCTTTCTGTTTTTCTACAGATCGCATTTCAAAAAGAAATTTGTTGAGAATGGATTTATGAGATGATAAATTGTGAATCATGATTAACGATTTTGTAAGTTATAAATATACAGGATTTGCTACGGATATCAAAACCACCTTTTATGAATTATTGCTACAAACTTATTATCAGCGTGGAAGCTGGGTTATATGATTTTCACCTGGATTGCAAGAACAGCTGCATTTTATAGCCCGCGTTGAACTTTTTATCAGAAATTCACTTATTTTTATACCATGTTATTAGGCAGCATAAGGCATAAATTCCATCTTTCATCATCCAGCAAAAAGGTTGGCTATCTGGGTATGCTCCTGGCACTGGCGCTGTTGAGTCAAAATGCCTGGGCCCAAGTTTCCACCAAAACCAATCTCAATGATGATCGGTTCAAAGGCATTATTTACCGAAAAGAAACCACAGGGGATCTAAGGTTGCACAACAATGGTTGGGCGGTAGCTGTCAATTTTGGAGAAATCCGAACCTATTACCGCACAAGGTATTACCATTTTGAACTGGGAACAATGCACAGTCCCAGAGAGCAAAATCAGTCCAAAAACCTCAATGTTATCGGCAACGAATTGCCAAAAGAATTTAAGCTGGGAAAACAAAACAGTGTTTTTATCCTCAGAGCAGGCAAAGGATTTAAAAGATATTTATCGGATAAAGCCCGGCGCAAAGGTGTTTCTATTGGCTACAGCCTTGAAGCGG
>CALMWS010000289.1 GCA_937870795.1 uncultured Bacteroidota bacterium
AGCATCGGTACCCCTACACCAGTAAACTGGCATAGGGGCAAGCATCGGTACCCCTACACCAGTAAACTGGCATAGGGGCAAGCATCGGTACCCCTTCATCAGCTTCACTGCTGCAGGGGCAAGCATCAGTACCCCTACACCAGTAAACTGGCATAGGGGCAAGCATCGGTACCCCTTCAGCAGCTTCACTGCTGCAGGGGCAAGAATCGATAAATAAATCAAAGTACATCCCATCCTAACAACAAATCTACCAATACCCGGTTACCCCGATACTCCGATCCCTCCGATCCCTCCGATCCCTCCGATCCCTCTGAGTACAAAGGGCACTTTTTTACGTGAGCTATAATAACAACACCAAATCAATTCACCATCTTTGCCAATAGACAAAAAACCAGCTGATCATGTCTTCAAAATTGCTTGCTTTTGTAGTGGTTTCTTCACTTGTGGTGCTCACTGCAGCTACCATCGATCTCAATGCTCTGCTCAATTATGCAGCACAGCCAGTGCCTGCTTATATTACCAAGGACAATACAGGTACCAATGCCATTGACGACAAGGTAGCAACTTTGGGCAGGGTCTTGTTTTATGATAAAAAAC
Organism: uncultured Bacteroidota bacterium; assembly: GCA_937870795.1. Taxonomy (GTDB): domain Bacteria; phylum Bacteroidota; class Bacteroidia; order Chitinophagales; family Saprospiraceae; genus JADKBO01. The sequence goes on from CALMWS010000289.1 coordinate 598, forward strand.
TGAGTGTCAACAATACCATTGCCTGTGGCAGCTGCCATAAACAACAATTTGCCTTTGGCGATGTGGCACTGCAAAGTCCCGGTGTGGCAGGTTCAACGGCGCGACACAGCATGCGACTGGCCAATGCCCGTTTTGGCACAGAAGTGAAGTTTTTTTGGGATGAAAGGGCAGCCACCCTAGAAAATCAAACCACCATGCCCGTCAAAGACCATGTGGAAATGGGCTTTAGCGGGGCCAATGGTGATCCCGGCATCGATTCACTGATCAACAAACTGGAGAATGTGGGGTACTACGATACCTTGTTTACTTTTGCTTACGGCAGTGCGGTCATTACTGAGACCAAGCTGCAGACCGCCCTGGCCCAGTTTGTAAGGAGCATTCAATCTTTTGATTCTAAATTTGATACGGGTCTCGCGGCTGTGAATGGCAATTTGGGGGTAAATTTTCCCAATTTCACGGCAGCAGAAAATGCGGGAAAGCAGGTGTTTTTATTGCCTCCACCCAATGGGGCCGGCTGCCAGGGCTGTCACCGGGCTCCTGAATTCGACATCGATCCCAATAGCCTCAACAACAACATCATTGGCAATCTCAACAATCCGGGCACGCCGGATATTACCGTAGTGAGGTCACCCTCCCTTAGGAATGTGGTGGGTCCGGGTGGTGCCAGCAATGGCAGGCTTATGCACGATGGCAGCCTGGTGACCCTGCTCGATGTGGTCAACCACTACAATGTTATTACCTTTAATCCCAATGTAAACCCCAATCTCGACAACAAGCTCAAAGGGCCTAATGGTACCGGACAAAATCTCAATCTTACCACCACACAAAAAAACAACCTGGTGGCATTTTTGCAAACCCTCACAGGAGTTGCTGTTTACACAGACGAACGATGGTCGGATCCTTTCAATGCCAATGGCAGCCTGAGCGTAGTGCCACTGGTATCGCCACCTACCGTAATCATAGATGGTAAGACCAAATTGATGATCATGGATACGGTGACCACGGGAGACTATGTTGTGGTGCGACAGAACGATGGCACTCTGGCACTACGCAGGAACAGACTTAGTGTGTCGGCTACAGGGGATACCTTATACAATGGCAGCAGCTGGGTTATTGTACCGGGCATCAGTAATGCCAATTTCAAAGGCACTGGTGGCAACAAACAATAGAACTCTTTTTGATTTGTCTCTTTAGTATAGATTTGGTCTTTGAACCAAATGGGCTGCCTTCTTTGATAATGTTAAGTTAAAAAGCCATTTTGGTGAAATACGGGCCTTATTTTTGCAGTTATAGGCTTGGCTTAAATGTAAAGATGATGGTGTTGAGGATTAATTTTGTTCTATTATTGTTGGTTTTGATTGGTGCAGCGGGTATGGCCCAGCATTCACTTGCCTTTTACAACGATGTAATGGTCAATGCCTCGGATGGCAGGCACAGGGTAGAAGCGGCAAAGGTCTTCACCCAATCCTTTTTGGAAGAACTCAGGAAAAGTGGCAGCTATAACCAGCCTTTTTTAGAGCTAAAATGGATATCCGCCAAAGCAGATGCAGATCGCAGTTTTCGCATTTTTACCTGGCAGGTGGAAGATGAAAAAGGGAAGTTCCAACAGTATGGGGCCATTCAAAAAAAGGATGGTACTGTGTACGAACTCAAAGACAAGACTGCATTTGAACCCGACATGGAATATGCCCAACTCCAACCAGATCAGTGGTTGGGTGCCTTGTATTATAACATGATAGAAACGAAAACGGAAAAAGGCAAGGCGTGGCTGTTGTTTGGATACGATGGGGGAGATGGCAAAAACCGATTGAAGGTGGTAGATGTGCTTAGCTTTGACAAAGAAGGAAAGCCGGTCTTTGGGGCAGAACTTTTTTTAATCAGTGATGGCAAACGTCCGGATGCCAAAACGAGGGTAGGGCTCAGGTATTCTTCTCTGGCCAATGTCAATTTTAATTACAATGCAGCTGAAGAGATGATCATCCACGACTATGTGGTGGCCAGAATGGGAATCGACCCCGAAGGCAATGCTGCCCTGGTGCCGGACGGAACCTATACCGGCTATAAATGGGATGGCAGGTACTGGAAAAAAATAGAACAGCTGCCAACACAGACCACGGCACCGGGCGATATTTTCTTTCAACCCAAAAAAGAAGAAGGACCTAAAAAAGATTTGTTCGGGCGACCCAAAGAAAAATAGAGCAGGGGGTACAAAAACCATAAAAGAGCTACACAAAAGGCCTGAGGTTAAAAACTTCAGGCCTTTTTTTATTTCACAAAAATCAGCAGAAAGCAATAATATTTTGCAAATCCGGCCTTTGGTAGAAGTCCTTTGTTCCTAATAAAATAAGGCAAAGGCGTGGGACAGCCCAAATACCGGACTTTTTTTTCAAACAATTACACATTAATAATAAAATTAATATATATATTTGCGATGTAATTAGTTCTTTGAATCAATAGGTTATACATTAATAATAACACACATTCAAATTATTTATAATTTGTATTTGACATGTTTTATCGATGTTTTGTCAACAAATTGTTGACGTTTTGTCAACAGGAAGCTGTCAAAAAGGGTCGATTTTACATATTATGGAAAAAAATAATGTTTTTTTGGTTAAAATTGGTGACAATGTGGGAGAATGTGGGAAACATGTTTCATATTTGTGCCATCAACCTAAGGCCGAGAAGGTGAAATGATTAGTTTAACTGGAGAATATGAGTGTAGATTAGACGAAAGAGGGCGGGTCAAGTTCCCGCAAAAGCTCATAGACTCATTGGGGCAACTAAAGCATACAGGCTTCATAGTGAATCGTGGATTTGAGAAAAATTTAGCCATTTATCCCAAAACGGTTTGGGAACAGAAGACGAAAGAAATAAACCAACTCAATATCTATGACAAGAAGCATCGAGAGGCAATCAGGTACTTTTACAGAGGAGCTACAGAGCTCATGCTGGACAGTGCCGACAGGGTAAATGTACCCGGCAATCTCCTCACTTATGCGGGGATTGAAAAAGATGCGGTTTTATTTGCATACAAAGACTTCATTGAACTGTGGTCGAAGGAAGAGTACGAGCGTTACCTTTCCAGCGAGCCCGATAGTTTCGACGAAGTAATCCAGGGAGTGTTTGGCAACAAACCAGACTTTTTGCCCTAAGTCATGCAGGAATACCACATCCCGGTTTTACTCACCGAAAGCATATCATCCCTGAATGTCCTGCCGGACGGGGTGTATGTAGATGCTACTTTTGGGGCAGGAGGACATTCCAGACCGATTTTAAACATGCTGAGTGCCAAAGGGCATTTGTACGCTTTTGATCAGGACGACGATGCATTTGACAATGCTTTCGATCAGACCAACTTTACCCTGATACAGGCCAACTATCGTTACCTGCATCGTTTCATGAAGTTGTATCAGATCGAACAAGTGGATGGCATTTTGGCTGACCTTGGTATATCATCTCACCAGATTGATGTACCAGAACGCGGCTTTTCTTTCCGGTATCAGGCACCGCTTGATATGCGCATGAACACTGCTTCATCGCTCACGGCAAGAGAGTTGCTGGCTACCTATCCTGAAGATGACCTTACCGGTATATTCAGTGATTATGGAGAAGTGCGAAACGCCATTACCCTGGCAAAAAAGATTGTAGAAGTGAGGAAGTCGAAAAAAATCGACACCACCAACGATCTCAATGCCATCTTACAGCAGTGTGCAATGGGGCCGGCGCAAAAATATTTTGCCCAGGTGTACCAGGCGCTGCGCATCGAAGTCAACGATGAAATGAATTCGCTGATCGATTTTTTACAGAGGGGCAGGGACTTGCTCAAACCGGGAGGTCGGTTTGCGGTGATTACCTACCATTCGCTCGAAGACAGACTGGTAAAAAACCTTTTTAAAACAGGTAATGTAGCCGGAGAAGTCATCAGAGACCATTTTGGAAACATTGAGCGACCTTTTGAATTGTACAACAAAAACGTGGTAGTGCCGTCTGCGGAAGAGCAACGAATCAACCCGCGATCGAGGAGTGCAAAGCTTAGGGTAGCGATAAAGAGATAAATACTTATTTGACCATAAATCTGTTCTGAAAAAAACAGAAAAAAGATGACTGAAGTCCAGGATAAGAAAACTACAACTACAACTACAACCAAACGGACGAAGTGGGTTGAGTGGGTATTTATCAATCTGCCGTTTGTGTGCTATCTGGCATTTCTGGGTATTGTGTACATATACAATGCGCATACTGCTGAGCGGTCTTTGCGAAAGATCGACCGTCTCAAAAAAGAAGTGATGGATGACAAGTGGCAATACATGAACCTCAAGCAGGAACTGATGTATGGTAGCACACAATCGCAGCTTGCAAAAAACCTGGAACAAAAACAGATTTTACCGCTCGCCAAACTGCCCCACAAAATAGTGGTGGGAAAGGAAGGAGAGAAAGATAAAAAGCATTGAGCTTGCTGATGAACAGACGCACCGAATTATTGGCCAGAGCATATTTTGTAGTATCCGTTTTTGCGATACTGGCATTGGTCATAGCGTTTAGAGTTGTCAAGATCAGTCTGATTGAAGGTGACAAATGGAGAGCAAAAGGCTCAAAAAATGTCAAATGGATGGAGGTGGATGCCGATCGCGGCAACATTTATGCCGATGATGAAAGTTTACTGGCTACCTCCCTGCAGTTCTTTGAAATACGAATGGATGCCACAGTGCCTGATGCCAAATTGTTCAAATCAAAGGTCGATTCACTCGCCCTTATGTTGAGCAAATCGGTCAGGACAGACAAAACCTACGGTGAATGGAAACAGACATTGTACCAGGCAAGAAAACAAAAAAACCGATACCTCTTTATAGCCAAAGGTTTGGATACTGAAGAAGTAGAATTGGTGCGAAGTTTTCCTATCCTACGCTCGGGCAGATATGCCGGCGGTTACCTCGAACTGAGGTATGGTACACGTAAGAAACCGTTCAACCAACTGGCTTCAAGGACCATCGGTGAAGATCGGGAAAACGCCCAGAAAGTAGGCCTGGAAGGATATTTCGACAAATTTCTGAAAGGACCAACGGATAAGCGATTGATGAAAAAAATCGACAATTCCAAAGACATCTGGGTGCCGGTGTATGATCCTTCTGAATTTGAGATTAAACGTGGAGACGATATTGTAACTACGATTAATGTTCACCTTCAGGATGTGGTGCATGCCGAGTTGGAAAAACAACTCATCAAAAGCCAGGCCATTGCCGGTACCGCCATACTAATGGAAGTAAAGACAGGCGCGATCAAAGCCATTTCCAATCTCACCCTCAAAGACAGTGTGGGCGTGGAAGTACTCAATACAGCCATTGGCAACTCATCAGAGCCAGGTTCCACTTTTAAGCTGGCCACCGTTTTGGCTTTGCTTGAAGATAGTCTGGCTGATTTGGAGACCAAGGTCAACCTCAATGCAGGTTCCATGCGTTTTGCTGATCGCATCATGCATGACTCAGAAAAGCACAATCGATATGAGGTGAGCATGAAAGAAGCCTTTGCCATTTCTTCAAATGTGGGCATAGCCAAATTGGCCAACGATGCTTACAACCGAAATGAAACCGGCAGGCTTATGTACCGCACCAAACTGAGTCAGTTTGGACTCGACAGAATGACGGGCATCGAAATTGATGGTGAGGGCAAGCCCTTTATCAAAGATCCGGTGCGACATAAAAAAATGTGGTATGGCACTACCATACCCTGGATGGCTCATGGTTATGAAATAGCTGTAACGCCATTGCAATTGCTCAACTTTTACAA
>CALMWS010000290.1 GCA_937870795.1 uncultured Bacteroidota bacterium
TTAGGGTGGTCAATTAAAATTGGATTGAGGTGGTCAATTAGAATGGATTTTACATGGATCCAAATCCTCGATTTCGAGATCCCCCATTTCCATCAATTTCATCAAAATAAATTTTCTCTGCATTATTTTTCACCACTTCACGCTCAACAATGTCCTGTCGAAATTTAGTTGCAACCTGTTCATATCGCTGTTCTATATTTAATTTTGTTGCTTCAAATACCTTGTCCTTTTGCGACTGGATGGAATCAGCAAAAATTATAACAAGAATACATTCTGCTACAACCAAAGAATTGAGGATGGCAAACAAAATTCTCCCAACGAGCCCCCAGCTGACAGAATCTGAAGACTGCGACATAAGAGATCTGTCGATCAAAAAAACAATAAATGACCATGTTGATGCACACAAAGAAGAAATAAGAATTGACTTAGAAGAAAAGAATGCCATCAAATACATGCCCCAAAAAGCCAAAACAGTGGGAATAAAAATTAATGCCCCACGGATAACAAAGCGGTTCACTTCTTCTGACGTACAGTGTGCCAACACTTCTTTGTCACCACCCCCCAAAGATATAAGAGAAATATATATAAAGTTAAACTTTTTCATTCCTTAAATTTTAAATGTTAAAGAGATTGAGTAGATTGATCTCATTTGAAAGAATAAGTAGCCAATTCTTCACTTACAACTGCTTCAAACTTAAGAATGAGTTTATCCAAAAAAGCCAGGTATCTTTCTTCCTGTTGAAACAATGAGCGCATGTATTTGTCATACATAGATGGATACTTTTTAAGGGTTTCTGCGTAATTGTATTTTGACTTCATAGATTCAAGGAAACGAAACTGATATCCCTTAATATCCTCGGTGAGATCCTCCATCTGAGACATGATGTAGGATGCTATATTTCTACGATAGTGGGCCTTGATGCATTTTAAAGAGCTATCATACTTTTCACGTGTGTGCTGGAGACGTGACTGTAAAAGAAGATCATACATTGACAGCCTTTGTCGGGAAGTAAGGTGAAACATCTCTTCTTTTACCTTTTGAACCTGATCATACATATTGCGATCCAACCAGCGATCCAGGAGGCTCCATTTTTGTTCAATCTTTTTTTGATAAAAAGAATCCATTTCCCCGGCATTCTTTTGTGCCTGATCAAGGTTTTTAATTTCAGCATTTACCTCATTCTGCAAGCCCGGATCGGCATCACCCGGCAATTCAACCCGGTCGAAATTAAAATCAGATGGAGACTCGTTCTTAGAAAAAGACATTGATTCGAAGTCAAATTGTGGCTCAGCATCAAAAATTGATTTGTTTTTTTTCATGATAATAGATTTTAGTAAAAATGATAAATCTATCTTCTTTATTAAAATCAAAATGAAACACTATTCATTCCATAAATTGGCAAGATTAAGCCACCACAATTCCAATTTTTTTACTCCTTTTTGACCTGCCACTTCCCACTTTATTGCATGGTATTTTAACCTTAGCGCCAAGACACACTTTCTTTCATCTGAACTCATTTCTGGTTCAAAACTGCTGTACCATTCATGTGAAAATGAAAGGAAAATCTTATCCCTCTGCCCCCATTCCTCGGCAGATAATGAAAATTTGTATTTATCAACTTCCTGAATGAAGTTGGTGAAACTGCTCAGATATAAATCCTTGGTAAAAGGTTGAATTTGATAGAAATCACAACTGAAAATTGCGAACAAGAAGATGAAAAAAATAATTTTTGTTTTCATGAGTGGCTTTTTTAAACAACCGTTCAAAAAAGGTGTAACAAAAATTATTTACGATACAAATATAAGTGTAAAGTTGAGATTTGTCAATAGGTTTTTCAAAAAAAATTTAAAAATAATTGCACATGAGAATAATATCCCACTATATTTGCAATGCGAAGTGACCATAAATGTTTGTTGTTGAACAAATATTTAATCATGAAAAACAAGTCTGCGTTTTATCACTTTGCCAAAAGTTTTAACCTCGAACAAGAAGATTTATATCTTGTCTATTCATCTCCGACTTACCACACTTTTGAAATCCCCAAGAGAAACGGTGATTTGCGAACCATTTTTGCTCCTGCCCCAAACTTAAAAAAGCTACAAAGAAAAATAGCAGAAAAACTCAGCAAATACTACTCGGAGTCGTTGCCGGATAGTGTGATGGGCTTTGTCAAAACAGCAGCCTTGAAAAAGAAAAGAGATATTGTATCGAATGCGAGGAAGCATAGAAAAAGCAAATACCTGATCAATATTGACATCGAAAACTTTTTTCCCAGTATAAAAACTGAGCATGTTGCCAAAGTGCTCAACGAAATTATCAAACTTGATAATGAAGGAGTACAGATAATTAGACAAGTTTTGATGAAAGACGACTCTTTACCACCAGGTTCCCCTGCATCCCCTATCTTATCCAATTTAGTATTTAAACCCATTGATCTTGCCATCGAACATTTTTGCAAAGGAGAAAAAATAATTTACACCTGGTATGTTGATGATATGACTTTTTCATCCAAGAAAGAGATCACCAAAACGCAAATTTGTACAATTGTTGACATACTAACCAAGCATAATTTCAGGGTGAATGAAGATAAAACTGTCATTTATAAGAAAAATGACATCAAAGAAATAACCGGTATCGCCATCATAGATAAAAAGCTCGCTTTATGCGAATCGACCATCGAAGAGATTAAAAGCAACATACATTACTATAAAGAATGGAAGCAACAAATATTGCGGCAGTATGGGCCCAATGAAAGTGTAAGGAAAAAAATTAGTCACATGCAGCGATCTATAAAAGGTCAATTGAATTTTGCCAAAAGGATAGACGGAGAAAAAGGAGAAAAATACAATGAGCTCAAAGAATTGTATGAACACAGTCTGGATGAAAAAGAATTTGCATTTAAAGTTTACATATAAATCCCTAAAAACATGAAAACACAGGAAATAATCATAAAAACCAAAGGAGTGACCATTGATTACAGGGCACCGTACCTTATTTGTACCATTGGTGAAGAAATAAAAAAAATAAACGGGGGGGCTATTTCATCTATCAAGATGCTTGAGCACTGTGTGATGACCAGTCAGGTATTTGATCTCATTCATAAAAATGGAATAACGATCACCATCCAAAATGGTCATTCACACCCTATTTGTAAATGTGTTCCTTTTTTCCAAAAACTGGATAAGGATGCTTACAGAGCACAGATAAAATACAGCGAGGGTGAAGCAGGCGTGCTGAAAAAAATAGCCATAAGATGGTTGGATGAAAAATTCAAGGGCAGGTTTCAGCTTATGGAACAAAAGCTACCAGAACAGAAACGAACAGAACTCGAGGCGCTAAAAAAGACATGGTACGAAGAAAGTGCAGAAGCCCATTTGGAAAGCCAAAGCAATCTTTTATCCAAAGAAGCACTATCGTCAAAACAATACTGGAAGCTGTTTAACTTTTGCCTACCACATGCTTTTAGGTTCAAAGTGAGGACTAAAAACCCTGGCGAGGACCTTACAAATGTATTGCTCAACTATGGCTATGGCATACTATATGGGGTTATAGAAAAATGTATCACCTCTTGTGGCTTGGATCCCTACTGTGGTATATTTCATGTGGATGGATCCGGCAGAAAAAGTCTGGTTTATGATATGATAGAAGCCTTCAGGTCAAGTGTAGAGCAAATGGTAATTGAATTTTTGTGGGACAAAGAAATTGATTTAAAAATGTTTGAATTTGAGAGCCATATACTTCCGGCAGAAATAAAAGGCATGTACGTAGAAAAATGGAGGGAATTCAACAAAGAAAAACATGTGACAACCGGCATAATGAATTTTGTTGAAAATTTTAAAAAAGAATTAGAACAAATCCAGGATAATTAAGCATGCATTACTTAATTTTGTGTTATGATATCAGTGAAAATAAGATCAGGACAAGGTTGTACAATTACTTGTTGAAATCCGGTTCAATACCCTTGCAAAAATCTGTGCATATACTGCCACACAACTTCAAGAACAAAGCCGAAAAGATCGGGTGGATACAGCAGTATATAGTACCAAAATTAAAAGGTCATGATCAAATCCACGTCATTCCTTTTACGCAAGACTGCATCAACGGAATGCAAAATTTGAAAACACACATTGATTTAAGTTTCCTGCAAAAAGAGGAGATTACCATAATTTAACACAATTTTAACATTTTAAAGCATGAAAATCACCCAAAATCAAAATAATAATTTGTTGATTATTAGATTTTTGTGCAAATTTGCTCATAGAACCACTGTCCAGATATTAGAAGGATTTAGACCCACTCAATAGAATCGATCTTAAAATAAAGTCCATAGAACCACTGTCCAGATATTAGAAGGATTTAGACGAAACAATTGTACCGGATTTTCAATTTGCCACATAGAACCACTGTCCAGATATTAGAAGGATTTAGACAATTCAGGACAAGAAAGAAGAAGTGTTTTTCCATAGAACCACTGTCCAGATATTAGAAGGATTTAGACAAATGTACTTAACGGTGTTTCCAAGGCAGAAACATAGAACCACTGTCCAGATATTAGAAGGATTTAGACTCCTAAAGTGATGAGTTCGCAAACAGCTTTCATAGAACCACTGTCCAGATATTAGAAGGATTTAGACTAATACGCACAGGCTTTGCAGCCGGCGCTGATCATAGAACCACTGTCCAGATATTAGAAGGATTTAGACTTATCTACAAGCGTTTCCTTCTCTTTAGTACATAGAACCACTGTCCAGATATTAGAAGGATTTAGACTACAGCTAGGATCATATTATTTAGCGTTTTTACATAGAACCACTGTCCAGATATTAGAAGGATTTAGACTAAAAGTTATGAGACTAGACTAGAGCAGCTCACATAGAACCACTGTCCAGATATTAGAAGGATTTAGACTTAGTCCCCGGAAGAATTGGAAATACGTGTTTACATAGAACCACTGTCCAGATATTAGAAGGATTTAGACAAAATAACTTTGTCTTACCAATCCAATAGACTTCATAGAACCACTGTCCAGATATTAGAAGGATTTAGACGGAAGTCCGCTGCCGGTTAGAACGATTGATCTCATAGAACCACTGTCCAGATATTAGAAGGATTTAGACAAAATAACTTTGTCTTAC
>CALMWS010000291.1 GCA_937870795.1 uncultured Bacteroidota bacterium
CTTATCGTCAACAACAACGCAGGCCTTTTTGGTTATGATATTGGGGATGCGGTGAGATTTACTTCTGTCCAACCTTACAAATTGGTAGTAACTGGCAGGGTCAAACACTATATATCTGCTTTTGGCGAACACGTGATTGGCAAGGAAGTCGAAGAGGCCATGCACATCACGGTGGCAAAACATGGAGCTGAAGTCAATGAATTTACAGTGGCTCCTCAGGTAAATCCCCCTGAAGGAGGGCTGGCCTATCACGAGTGGTTGATTGAATTTGAAAAATTACCCATTGATCCGGTTTCGTTTGCTGCAGATCTGGATAAGGCTATGACAGAACAAAATATCTATTACAAAGACCTCATCGATGGCAATGTATTAAGACCATTGGTCATCCGCGTGCTGCCCAAGGGGAGTTTTATTGAATACATGAAAAAGCAAGGCAAGTTGGGAGGGCAAAATAAAGTGCCACGTTTGATGAATGAGCGAAAAATTGCCGATGCCCTGCAAAGTCAAAATTCGCCTACCTCCTAAAATAACAGAAATAAATAAGGGCAATATTCAATGCCCCAATAAGCTGACCCTGTGAACTCCTGGTCTGTATTCCTTTTTCAACAGGTCTTTTACTGCCAGATATTGTTTGGGATTGTGTAGAAAGTCCATATTGCTCACATCAATCACCAACACAGGAAATTGCAAGATATTTCTCAGGTATTCAAAATAGGAATTTTGCACATTGGTGAGGTAGTCATTACTGATTGTAGCTTCATACTGCCTACCCCTTTTTTTGATGTTACTTTGTAGTAAATCTACGTCGCGATGGAGATATACGAGCAGATCCGGATTGGGAAAATTCTGACTGAGTACGTTGAACATTTTCTGAAACATTCGGTACTCATCGTCTTTTAGATTTTGCCTTGCAAACAACAGGGTTTTAATGAAGGTATAATCAGCAATGGTAAAATCATAGAACAAATCCTGGGTCAATTCATTTTGGAGTTGTTTATAACGTTCTGTCATAAAAAACAACTCAACGGTGAATGCATATCGGGTAGGGTCATTGTAGAACAAAGGCAAAAAAGGATTATCTGCAAATTGTTCTAAAATGAGTTTGCAATTGTACTCGGTTTTGATCATTTGACAAAACGATGTCTTGCCGGCGCCTATATTACCTTCGACACAAATATATTTATATGGAAAAAACTGACTGATGGGATAAAAATTGAGTTTATATTAATCATAAATCCATACTTCCGATGGATCGTTGCTTTCTTCGTATAATTCTTCAATTGTTTTTTGAAGCACAGGATGTATGTATTCACCCATGATTTCCATTAAAGGAATCAAAACAAAATTTCGTTTTTCGATCATAGGGTGGGGAATTACGATATTTTCTTTTTCCAATACCGTGTCGTTGAAAAATAATACATCGATGTCAATCGTTCGCGGCCCCCAGGTTTCTGTTTTTATGCTGCCCATGTCTTTTTCAATAGACTTACATTTCAACAGTGCATTTTCTGCATCAAGTGCGGTAGAAACTATTAAGGCCTGATTAAGAAAATCATCCTGATCTTTTTTACCCCAGGCTTCGGTTTCGTATACGGATGAACGGGCCTGCACTCTTCCAATACCTGATTCGATCCTATGGATGGCCTCTTGCAGCTGTGCTTGGCGGTCACCTATGTTGGAGCCCAAATGAAGTACCAGGTTGTTCACATTAAAGATTTACGCAATATTACGCAAAGCTTGTCAATATGGGGAGATAAATTTCATTGCATTTTCTAAGGGCTTCAAATTCAATTAAATAAAGTTAAAAGGGGTTGGTGTCTTTTTCCTGTTTCATAGGTTTCAAAAAGGCTTTAATGTCGGGAGAAATTCAAACGCTGAGTTTCACCAGATAAACTTGCATTGTGAAGAGCCTGACGAAACTACTATATTTGTAAAAAAAAGTTGACCGGAGAAATCAAAAGTGCCCTGGGTAAAATATCCTTGTTGATATTGAGTGTAGGATTTTTGGGTGTGGGTATGTTAAAGCTCATTTCGTATCCCTCATTGGTAGCATCCTTCCAAAAATGGCATCTGCCCCCCTGGTTTATTTATGTAGTAGGTTTGTGCGAATTGTGCATAGCAGTGGCTCTGTTTTATGCTCCATGGAGAAAGAAGACCATCGTGGCAGCAGCCATCCTCATGGTAGGTGCAATTACTGTACATTTGATGGCCGGTGAATTATCGCAACTTTATGGTCCCACAGTGGTTCTGTTTCTATTGGCTGTGTTGTGGGCAAGTGAATCCTCTCAGCAATAACAAAAAAAAGGAGTATTACACTTTATGATAAAAGTTACCAGTCCATCCAACATTGCAATTGTAAAATATTGGGGAAAATACGGCAGACAATTGCCCAGAAACGCTTCAGTAAGTTTCACGCTTTCCAATGCGGTATCCAAAACAACGATGTTATACCTTCCAAAAAAAGGAAATGAATCGCAACTCTCCTTTTTTCTTGATGGAATAGAAAAACCGGGTTTTGCCCAAAAGATAGACAAATTTTTTAAAGGCATCGAAGATTACCTGCCATTTCTGAACGATTTTGACTTTGTATTTGAAAGCCACAACACCTTTCCGCACTCCTCGGGCATAGCTTCTTCGGCTTCTGGTATGTCGGCAGTGGCTATGTGTTTAGGTCAAATGGAAGTGGAGTTGCAACGGGCTAATGAAATTGATTTGCAAAGGGTATCCCTCTTGGCACGCTTGGGCAGTGGTAGTGCATGCAGGTCGGTTTATCCTGTCATGGCGGTTTGGGGAAAGCACGCGGAATGGCAAGGTAGCAGCAACGAGTATGCAGTCTGTATTCAAGACGAAGTGCATGAAGTTTTTCACCATTTTCATGATGATATCCTCATAGTCAGTGACAAAGAAAAGTCGGTTTCTTCTACCGCCGGCCATGGTTTGATGGATGGCAATCCGTATGCCGAAAGTAGGTATGAGCAGGCAAACAAACACATGTCTATGCTCAAACCCATCCTAAGAAGCGGAGATGTAGAGAGCTTTGGCGAGTTGGCTGAATTGGAGGCACTTACGCTTCATGCCCTTATGATGAGCAGCAGTCCATCGTACATTTTGATGCAGCCCAATACCATTGAAGTCATCCATAAGATCAGGGCTTTCAGAGCAGAAAGTAAAATACCTGTTTATTTCACGCTTGATGCGGGTCCAAACGTTCACATCCTTTATCCTTCATCTGTTAAAGACCAGGCTCAACAGTTTATCCGCGAAGAGTTGATGTCTTTGGCGCACAATGGTCAAATTTTGCCGGACCATGTGGGACAAGGAACTATTTTGGATTAAAGGCTTTTCGTTCATAACAGCCTGAAAAATAAAAATTTGGCATTATAGTTGAGTTTGTAAAGCTAAAAGCCAGATGATCAGAGGCATACTGATTTTAGGATTTATTAGCTTTGGTTTTCAACTTAGGGCGCAGCACCTCCAGGATGTTGTTTATCATTTGATTGGACTCAATCCCAAAGACACGGTCAATTTTCCGGATGCCAACAAGCGCGCCATCATTGAAGACTTCTGGACCTGTATCCACGAATTGGATAAGATGGATCAAAGACAAAGGAGGTTAAACGGCCGTGCAGGTTTTGGCTTCAGTGGTGACCAATCGGGTAGCCAGTCACTGTATAAAATTGATGGCATGATCAATGGTTCAAGGGGTATTTATCCTGGTGAACTCACCTTTACCTCAAGCATTGGCATGGTGCTCAACAATGGTAAATTCAGCGAAAACGTCTCCAATATTTACATGGCTTACAACTACCATCCACAATGGGGAGACAGTCTGAGTACAGAGAATTTTATTTTCCTAAAGCGATTTACCGATGCATTTCTGGGCGTAGAGCAGAGATATGAGTTAGGTGGAGGCATTATTTTGGCCAAATACAGCAAAAATCTCACGGATCGGGGCAAAAAACTGAAAAAAAACCTAAATAAGGTGGAATTTTCAGCAGAAAATTTTGATCCGGATCATGGCATCTGGAACCTTTGTTCGCAATACTGTGCCCGGTACAATACTGATTTTGTCACGGCAGATGATGTAAAGACCATTGAGCGGGTGCAGAAAAATGGCAATTTTAGTCTTCGAAAATTATTCACAAAATTCAGATTGGGCATGCTCTTGGGTGTGTTTTTGGAAACGGAAAAAATCAATACAGCTTTTCTAACCACTTCAAACGGCTCGGTGTCTTTGCCTGTATCATTTGATCCCACGCAGCGAGTCAGGTGGGAATTCAGGCCTACGGTGGATGTGCGCCCCGGAGATTCGTGGTCATTCAAGTTGAGGCCTTACTTCAAAATGCCCATGCCCTGGCAGTGGAATCAGACCGTTGATGGTCCCAACGGTGCAAAAAGCACATTGGAAGATTACCGGATTGATATTGAGTCCTCGATGACCATAGGCCTTGATGATTTTATTGATACCCAGAATAAGAATGTGGATTTTATCATGATGTACAATGTATATTATGACCACGCTCCTGCCAGATTATTTACTACGGATAGCAATACAGGCGAATCCATTCTGGTTTCAGCGCCTACCAGGCATAGCCAATTTTCATTTAGTTTCAGGGTTGAGTTTTAAGAGAGGTATCAAAAATTGAAACAATTGGCATTCAAAACAATATCTTTGCGAGCCTGTTTTACAGGGGTTTATTGTAAGTATAAAATTTAAAATAAGACATTCTTTGTTTCCAAAATACGATGTAATAGTAGTAGGTGCAGGTCACGCAGGTTGTGAGGCAGCTGTTGCCGCCGCCAACATGGGTTCACGCGTAATGCTTGTTACCATGAATATGCAGACCATTGCACAAATGTCGTGTAACCCGGCCATGGGTGGCGTTGCCAAGGGACAAATTGTAAGAGAAATTGATGCCCTGGGTGGTTATAGCGGTATTGTGACTGATCATACGATGGTGCAATTTAGGATGCTCAATAAAAGTAAGGGGCCGGCAATGTGGAGTCCCAGGGCTCAAAGCGACCGTATGTTATTTGCTGCAAAGTGGAGGTCGATGCTCGAAGCCCATGATCGTATTGATTTTTGGCAAGACATGGTGAAAGGCCTGATCGTAAAAAACGGAGTGTGCTGTGGTGTTGTTACCGGCATGGGTTTGGAAATAGAGGCAAGAGCGGTTGTATTGACCAATGGCACCTTCCTCAACGGCTTGATTCATATTGGTGAAAAGCAATTGGGCGGGGGCAGGGCTGGTGAAAAGGCAGCAACCGGAATAACCGAACAATTGGTAGGTCTCGGTTTCGAAGCCGGCAGAATGAAAACAGGGACCCCTCCGAGAATCGATGGTCGGTCACTGGATTTTGCCAGGATGGAAATCCAGGAAGGTGATGAAGAGGTGGTAGGATTTTCTTACACTGAAACTCCAAAACCTGAAAGGCAGTTACCTTGTCATGTAACTTACACGAGCGATAAGGTTCACGATATGCTTCGTACGGGCTTTGACAAAAGTCCTATGTTCAGTGGCAGGATTCAGGGTTTGGGCCCGCGATATTGTCCCAGCATTGAAGACAAAATAGAGCGTTTTTCGGATCGTGAGCGGCATCAATTGTTTGTAGAGCCAGAAGGTTGGGACACCTGTGAAATTTATGTAAATGGGTTTTCATCTTCCTTGCCGGAAGACGTTCAATACAAGGCGCTTCGCATGGTACCGGGCTTTGAAAACATGAAGATGTTCAGACCGGGATATGCCATAGAGTATGACTTTTTTCCGCCCACCCAATTGAGCTTAAGCATGGAAACCCGATTGGTAAAACATTTGTTTTTTGCAGGTCAAATCAATGGTACTACAGGGTATGAAGAGGCTGCTTGTCAGGGTATGATGGCAGGCATCAATGCGCATTTGGCCATCCATGACAGAGAGCCTTTTATCCTGAAAAGATCAGAAGCTTACATTGGAGTTTTGATCGATGATTTGGTCAATAAAGGTACCAAAGAGCCTTACCGAATGTTTACATCAAGGGCTGAATACCGAATTTTATTGAGACAAGACAATGCGGATATAAGGCTTACTCCTCTTGCGATGCAACTGGGTATGAATGGTATGGAAGCAAGAATGGAGCGCGTGAATGCAAAGAATGCCCATAGCGAACAGATTCGCAGGTTTTTTGAAAATACGAGCATAGCACCTGATCAGATAAATGGTTATTTGACATCGATTGGATCTTCGCCCATTGGCCAGAAGGTTAAGCTGGTAAGCATACTTTTAAGACCCGGAGTAAACATCGAAGCTTTGTCGGATGCCGTAGATTTTGTGGGTGCGTATGTGCGTCAATTTGATGGTGAAAGCTTGCTTTTGAGTGAAGTGGGCATGAAGTATGAGGGTTACATAGAAAAAGAGCAGGAGATGGTTGAAAAAATTGAGCGACTGGAGGCAGTGCGACTCAGTGATGATTTTGATTATCGGTCCCTGGTTGCTCTTTCTATGGAAGCCAGAGAAAAATTGAGTGCTGTAAGACCGCGCACCATTGGGCAGGCGAGTCGGATCAGTGGAGTATCCCCCAGTGACATATCTATCTTGTTGGTACACGTGAGAAACTGACAAATACCTAACTGAAGGTGTTGTTGAAGCGATAAATCAAAGCTAAATAAGGAGAGTATTATTTCTGAATAACGATTGCAGATGAGATTACATCTCTGGCTTCCAGAAAACGGTTTTTGTAATAACCCTGACTAAGATTGTCAATGGTAATGCCTTTGCTTGAGGCTGAGTGGATAAAATACACAACACCATTTTCGTCTACATGGTGAACGATGGCAGCGTGGCCTGGTCTTTTGCCTTTGCGGTTTGAACCTTTAAAGATGAGTATGTCACCTGGTTTGACGCTGCTAATGGGAACTTCAATACCATCGGTTACTTGAGTAGAAGAACTCCTTGAAATAAAAATATTGTTTTGAGCCATTACGTGCCTAACAAAGCCGGAGCAATCAAAACCGGATTCTTTGGTGCCGCCGGAACGATAGGGTGAACCAAGAAGTTTGGCAGCAGTAACCACAACATTGTCTCTCAACTCGGATTCTTCGAGAGGAATGTTTCCACAGAAGTATGTGAATAAGATGAGAAAAAGTATTGCTACTTTCTTCATGAATACTAATTGAGATTGGTTACGGTGCAAAAATAGGAAAATTAGCTCAAATATTCGAGCCATCTGACCGATAATCTTTAATTTAATAAGTTTAATATTCAAAAACAACTATTAATACATTAAACAAATATTTAATTTAAAGGCATTTTGTTTTTTACTACCAAACAAGACAGATGGTGACTTCTAATTGGCGAAATAAAATTTTGTTTGACAAAAATGGGTCATTTACTTTTTTTTAATGTAAAAAATAATACAAAAAACGGAAGTGAGCGTCAGATAACTTCTTTATTTTATTCATTCACATCACAGTAGAATTTATTTATTATTGATACATATAATAACTTGATATACATATACATTTACATAATTGCAATTAATTATTTGTTGATGGAATTTAATTTAAAATACAGATAATTAATACTTTAAACATGATTATTAATACATATAAATAAAATGTTCATATAAAGCGAAAGTCCCTTATTTTTCGGGTATTTGCATAGTATGTTGAAACTGTGGATAACTAATTGCAAAGAATTTTACAATAACAATCATTTTCGGGTGTAACTTGGTGGAGCGAAGCAATAAATATCTATTTTCGCCATCAATGATGCATAGTCTGCCAATGTTAGGTGGTGGATTGTGTATTGTAATAACTGAAACTTAAAGCACAATGAACCATCTGACACCGATTTCTCGCAATCGGGAGTTTGGCATGTTTACTACATTGCCAAGCGTCCCTGAACTTTCCCAATATACGGGATTACAAAAAGTTCAGTCCTCCACATTTTTTAAGCGATGGATGCATCGTCTGGCAACAATTGCGGCCGTTTTGGCTCTTGGCGTACAAAGCCATGAGTTGAATGCCCAGAGTTGTACCTGCGCGGGCAACCTGGTCTTGAATCCAAGTTTTGAAGGTAGTACCAACAGTTGGAGTGCATCTCCCGCGGGTACATTTACTTCTGGTACAGGATTCCAGCAGTGTGGGAATAACAATGCCTTTTTGAATGCCACGGCAGCCACAGCCAATTTTTGGCAGCAGGTAAATGGTATTTCGGCTGGGCAGTCATTGACATTGACTTTTTATGCAGGAACGCACGAGCCTTCTTATGATCATCAGATCAGGCTTCGTTTTTACAATTCGTCCAATGCGGTGTTACAAACCAACTCGAAACAAATCGACTTTGATGTTGATGGACAGGGGGGCAATTTGCAGCAGTATACCATTACAGCTACGGCTCCTTCCGGCACCAGTTATGTAAGGGTAGAAGGATATGCCAACGGAGATTATATCAAGGTAGATATGGTTTGTTTGACTTCTGGTTGCAACAATGTTACCAGCGGTGGTACCATCGGATCGAATCAGTCGGCATGTGCCAACAGTTTTGATCCGGCACCTTTAACCAGCATTGCGGATCCAAGCGGCGGTTCAGGTGCAATTGAATATTTGTGGTTGAAGAGTACAGCAACTTGTACTCCACCCAATGGTAGCAACAATAACTTGTGGACAGAAATTCCAAATTCAAACAGTCCTACCTATGACCCACCTGCCATTACACAAACCACCTGTTTCCTCAGGTGCAGCAGAAGAGTGGGATGTACCAATTATGATGGTGAGTCGAATATTGTTTCTATTAGTCTTAGCCCGGCCCCTTATCCTGAATTTGCCGGCACCACTACCATTTGTAATGGCAATAGTACCACACTAACCGCAACCGGTAAAAATGGTACAGGTCCTTATACTTTTTCATGGAGCAACGGCTTGGGTACTGGTTCAACAAAAACTGTGAGTCCTACCACCACCACCACCTATACTGTTATCGTAACAGATGTAAATGGATGTACAGGAAGTGGTCAGGTTACTGTTACCGTAAATCAATGTGCTTGTACAAAAAATTACATAGTTAACCATTCATTTGAAAATGGCACCAACAACTGGACAAAGAGCGGAGGTAACTTTACAACAGGTACTTATGCTGCTGTCCAAGGCACCTATGCGGGCCATTTTCAAATAACCAATTCAGCTTCTAACTGGCTTTCGCAATCTGTTCCATATCAATTTGCACCTGGTTCAGCTTTTACAATGACCGTATATGCAGGAACCCATAATCCTTCACTGTATCATCAGGTTTGTATTGATTATTTTGATGCCAACTGGAACTGGATTGATAACGACTGTGTGGAAGTCAACAGTTTGTTGCCCACCATGACACAGTACACAGTTTCTGGTATAATGCCAGCCAATGGAAAATACGTTGGTGTGGCTGCATCAGGAAACGGCGACTGGATCAAAACCGATGTTTGGTGTTTGACAGGTCCATGTTATAACGTTTACGCAGATCTTACCGGTACAAATAGGGTTTGTGCAGGAGGATCCTCTACCATTTCTGCATCTGGAAAGGGAGGTGTAGGACCATATACTTTTGCATGGAGCAATGGTTTGGGTTCAGGAGCTAGCAAAACTGTCAATCCTACTACAACCACAACCTATACAGTGACTACAACCGATGCAGCAGGCTGTTCGGGAACAAGTACCTTTACTGTAACCGTAGATCCTCTGCCGGTATTATCAGCTGGAACGGATGTAAATATTTGTAGTGGACAGTCTGTTACGTTGACAGTTTCTGCTTCCAATGGTACACCGGCATATACTTATGCGTGGTCTACGCCACCGGGCGGTACAGGAAGTAGTAAGACTGTTAGTCCCACAACAAACACTACCTATGTCATCACGGTTACCGATTCCAAAGGTTGTACCGATACCGATGACGTGATAGTTACGGTTGGTGGTTCTGCTGCGGCATCCATAACTGGTCCGGACAATGTATGTTTGGGAAGTAGTATTACACTCACGGCCAGTGGAGCCGGCACGGGTGGTTCCTATACCTGGAGCAATGGTGCTACCTCTGCGTCTATAACAGTGAATCCTACAACTAACACAACTTATACTGTTACGGTGACCAATGCTTCCGGATGTTCGGGTACTGCATCAAAAGCAGTAACTGTTAAGCCAGCAGCCGTTGTAAACGTTGGACCGGATAAAGTTATGTGTCAGGGTGATGAGTTGGTTGTCAATTCAAGTGTAACGGGCATACCCTCTTGTGGTACCTCAGGCACATCTGATTGCAACCATACGTTGGCAGCACAAGGTGGATGGCTAGAAACGCCAAGCGCTTCCACCATTTGCGGCGACAATGCCGGTACCAAATTGTGGACACAATCTGGCAGCGGGGTTTCATTTATCACACTCGACTTTGGCACCATTGTGCCAGCCGGAACGGTGATATGTGTAAATATGAAACTGGAGCATTGTAACAACTCATCCAGCTCAAATTCAGATGCCAAAATTGAAGCATCTCTGAGTTCTGGATCAGGTTTTACCGTCTTGAAAGCATCAGAGTTATTCAGCTTGAATACATATCATGAATATTGTTATACCCTCACAGGAGATGCGAGGTTTATCAAAATTACAGATAATGGCAAGTGTGCTTTCAGAGTGGATTATGTAAAATATACGACTCCGGGTACTTATAACAATTCGGTAACTTATGCCTGGTCAGGCCCAGGCATTGTAGGTGCAACCAATGGAACATCTATAACTGTGAATGCCAGTGGAACTTACACCCTGGTAGTTACTGATTGTGGCGGATGTACAGCCAGTGATGCAATGGTGGTAACTTACAACAATCCTATTGTTGCCAATGCAGGAGCTGACAAAACTATCTGTGAGGGTCAATCAGCGACCTTGACAGCTACAGCGGTAACCGGGGCAACTTATGAATGGAGGGAAAATGGCAATTCTACCATTCTATCCACCAGCCAATCATTTACAGTAACACCAACTTCGACCAAATCATATATCTTAACCGTGAAAAAAGACGGTTGTGAAGATTCTGATGATGTAATTGTTACAGTGAATACCAATCCATCGCCATCCATCAGTGGCAACAACAGTGTTTGTCAGGGAACTGCGGTTACACTTACAGCAACCGGTGGTGGAAGTTATCTATGGTCAACTGGAGCAACTACAGCTGCAATCACCGTTACAGTAAATGCAAATACAACTTATACAGTTACGGTAACCAGTGCAAATGGTTGTACTGGTACTGCATCAAAAGCAGTTACCGTTGTACCTAAACCTACTGTGGATGTAGGTCCGGATATCACCATTTGTACAGGAGATCAGGAAATTATCAACTCTGTTGTTACCGGCATTCCAACATGTGGTACACAGGGAACATCTGATTGCAATCATACACTGGCAGACCAGGGTGGATGGCTGGAAACACCCAGTGCTTCAACAGTTTGTGGCGACAATGCCGGAACTAAATTGTGGACAAAATCGGGTCAAGGCACATCGTTCATTACCCTTAATTTTGGAACACAGGTACCTGCTGGTACAATTATCTGTGTGAAGGCAAAACTGGAGCATTGTAGCAATACTTCCAGTACACAATCTGACATGAAAGTTCAGCGTTCAACAGCTTCCGGGTCAGGATTTACCGATGTGGTAGCTTCAGAACTTTTTGCCAACGGTACATATCAAACTTTCTGTTATACCCTTAACACAGCATCCCAATACATCAAAATAATCGACAATGGTAAGTGCGCGTTTAGAGTAGATTATGTTGAATTCACTACACCAAACTCTTTCAACAACTCCGTAACTTATCAGTGGAGCGGACCAGGAATCGTAGGAGCTACCAACGGTCAGACAATCACAGTTAATGCTACAGGCACATATACCTTGGTGGTCACTGACTGTAATGGATGTACTGCCAGCGATCAAGCAGTAGTAACACTCAATAATCCAATTCAAGCCAATGCCGGTGCCGATCAAAATATTTGTGCCGGTCAGTCCGCAACATTGACAGCAGCAGCGGTAACAGGTGCAACCTACGAGTGGAGGGAGAATGGAAGTTCAACCATCTTATCAACCAGTCAATCATTTGTGGTAACACCAACCAGCACTAAAACATATATTCTTACAGTTAAGAAAAATGGATGTGAAGACTCCGATGATGTTATTGTAACAGTGAATCCCTTGCCTAATGCAGATGCCGGAGCAGATGTAGCCATCTGTAATGGCTTTAGCACAACATTGACAGCAGTGGGAAGTGGCGGTACTCCAACCTATACATATGCATGGAGCAATGGTGTAAATACAGCTAGTCAAACGGTTAGTCCAACCGCAACAACAACATACACGGTTACAGTTACAGATAGCAAAGGCTGTACGAAGACCGATGCAGTAGTTGTAACGGTTAATCCATTACCTAATGTAGATGCCGGTGCAGATGTAGCTATTTGTAGTGGCTTTAGCACAACATTGACAGCAGTGGGAAGTGGTGGCACACCAACTTATACCTACGCATGGAGCAATGGAGCAACAACGGCAAGCACAAGTGTGAGCCCATCAGTGACAACGACCTATACAGTTACAGTTACAGATAGCAAAGGCTGTACGAAGACCGATGCAGTAGTTGTTACGGTTAATCCATTACCTAATGTAGACGCCGGCGCAGATGTAGCGATCTGTAATGGCTTCAGCACAACATTGACAGCAGTTGGAAGTGGTGGCACTCCAACTTATACCTATGCATGGAGCAATGGTGTAAATACAGCAAGCCAAACAGTTAGCCCAACTGCTACAACAACCTATACAGTTACAGTAACAGATAGCAAAGGCTGTACGAAGACCGATGCAGTTGTTGTTACGGTTAATCCATTACCAAATGTAGACGCCGGAGCAGATGTAGCCATCTGTAATGGTTTTAGCACAACATTGACAGCAGTTGGAAGTGGTGGCACGCCAACCTATACCTATGCATGGAGCAATGGTGTAAATACAGCAAGCCAAACGGTTAGTCCAACAGCAACAACAACATATACCGTTACTGTAACAGATAGCAAAGGGTGTACGAAGACCGATGCAGTAACAGTAACGGTTAATCCATTGCCAAGCGTTGACGCAGGAGCAGATGTAGAAATCTGT
>CALMWS010000292.1 GCA_937870795.1 uncultured Bacteroidota bacterium
GGGTTGGTAGGGTATTCTGCCTTTAATGGATGGTCATCGCTCACGTATTGACCGATCTGATAAAATTCCTTGAGGTCTGCTACATTGGATTGTTTGGCGTGTTCTTTTCCGTAAGAAGTATAACCTCTTTGCCCGGCTAGACCCTCAATTTCGTATCTTTTCTTTATATCTACCGGCAGAGAAAAAAATGCCTTTGAAGCAGCATAAAAGCCATCGATCAGGTCTTTGGGTACCTGGTGGTTGACTACACCTACAAAACCTACTTCGTGGAAGGCCTTGCCCAGGGCATCAACAAAAGCTTGTTTCTGGCCTTCGTCGCCATCGACAAAGCCAGACAAATCTACCAATGGAATGGATCTATTGCTCATTTGCATGTTTTTTTGAGGTATGCTGCAATTTTGATACCAAACTGTACCGAAACAGGTCCGTTAAGACCCCCTGCTGCCTCCTGTCTTGTTCATGAGACCGCCCCTTGCCGGACCACCACCGAAGGTTTTGGCACTGCCACCCGATTTGATTTTACCCCCTTTACTGAAGTTATTGGAAGGACCACCGGGCTTACCCGATCCCCCATGGCGGAGCATTTTCTTTTCCCATTCGGCGATACTTCCCTCTACCTTGACAAGCTCCAGTTTTTTGCCATCAATTTCTTTGCCGTTCAGAGCTTCGATGGCCTTCTGTGCT
Organism: uncultured Bacteroidota bacterium; assembly: GCA_937870795.1. Taxonomy (GTDB): domain Bacteria; phylum Bacteroidota; class Bacteroidia; order Chitinophagales; family Saprospiraceae; genus JADKBO01. Next base: position 685 of record CALMWS010000292.1, read on the forward strand.
TCTTCATCTACCGGCATCGTTACAAAGCAAAAGCCTTTGTTTTGTTTGGTAATGTTGCTCAAAGTAAGTTTGACCTTTGAAACATTGCCCAAACCATCAAATATTTGGTGGATGTCAGATTCTTTGTACTTAAAGGGAATATTTCCTAAAAAAAGATCCATATCGAAAAATTTTTAATCAAAGATAGGGCAATATTAACAATAAAATAAGGAAGCGTGTTCAGGCAATTCAAACCAAAACAAATATTACATCGTTTAAATGGGTAGATGATCTATTTTGTTTTGTACAATGTTGAATAAGGTAAATGCGATTGCATACCTTTAATGAATAACAGAAGGCAAAACAATTTTACTGAACCCTAAACCCCCTACATGCGAAATCTGTTCAACTTTGGCATGATGATTTTGGCCGTTTTTACCTTTACAACGGCCAACGCACAGTATTTTGGAAGGAACAAACCAAGGTACAGAGACTTTAATTTCAGGGTATTGTCTACCCCTCATTTCAATGTGCATCATTATCTCAAAAATGAAGTTGCGGCTCAAAGAATAGCCCGTATGGCAGATCAGTGGTACCACTACCACAGTCAGGTAATTGGAGATAGTCTCAAATACCAAAACCCCATTATCCTGTACAACAACCACCCTGAATTTCAGCAGACCAATGCCATATCGGGGTCAATTGGTGTTGGCACCGGCGGTGTTACAGAGGCCTTTAAAAACAGGGTAGTCATGCCCATGACTTTTAGCAATCAAAGCAATTGGCAGGTCTTGGGTCACGAATTGGTGCATGCCTTTCAGTTTTATACCATTTTAAACGGAGATTCCACCAATTTACAATCCCTGGGCAATCTGCCACTCTGGATGGTCGAAGGTATGGCAGAATACATGTCGCTCGGCAGGGTAGATCCCTTTACGTCCATGTGGATGAGGGATGCTGTTATACAAAATGATGTGCCATCATTGATGAATATGGATGATCCCAATTATTTTCCATACCGATATGGCCAGGCTTTTTGGTCATTTATGACAGGCACCTACGGTGATGGGGTCATCGCACCTTTGTTTCGCAATACCGCGGTTTATGGCTTGCCAATTTCTTCTGAATTAACACTACAGCTTTCGGTAGAAAATCTTTCCAATGCATGGGTCAATGGCGTAAAAAACCATTATGCTCCTTTTCTTCGAGATAAAAAAGAAACTCCTCCAGGTAAAAAATTATTCTCAGCATCGAATTCGGGAACCATCAACGTGTGTCCCTCTTTGAGTCCAAATGGCAGATATGTGGTTTTTTTGTCTGAGAAAGACTTGTTTTCTACTGACCTTTTCCTTGCAGATGCAAGAACGGGAAAAATCCTAAACAAAGTATCATCGCTTATCAAAGACAGCGATCTTGACAATTTCAACTATCTGGAATCATCCGGTGCATGGTCGCCCGATGGCAAAGACTTTGCATTTGTAGGCATCAAAAAGGGTAAAAATGTGTTGGTCATCAAAGATGCCGATGCAGGCAAGACCCTTCAAACCCTGGTCATTCCGGGAGTGGATGCCTTCTCCAATCCAGCATGGTCGCCCGATAAATTAAACATTGTGGTTTCAGGTTTGGTAGAAGGACAAGTGGATTTGTACATGTACAACCTCAAAACCAAAAAAGTAAGCCAGCTTACCAATGATGTTTATTCTGAAATCCTCCCCAATTTCAACAAGGAAGGCAGCATGATTGCATTTTCGTACGATAAAAAATGCATGACAGAAGGAAGAAGTCACGGCGCTTATACTTATGACATTGCCATCCTTCAGCTCTCTGACAAGAGTATAACAACTTTGCCGGTATTTCATGGTGCCGACAACCTCAACCCTTCTTTTGATCACGAGGGAAATCTATATTTCATCAGTGAAAGAGATGGTATGCGCAACCTGTATAAATACAATTTGGGCACAGCTGAAGTTCTTCAAATGACCGACCTGCTGACCGGAATCAGTGGCATAACCAGGTATTCACCTGCCATCACCGTTTCTACCCAAAGAGACAAATTGATGTACACCCACTACTACAATCATGGTTATACAATATGGGAAGCGAGCGGATCACAACTACTCAACCGAAAAGTAAGTGCAGATAGTATAAATCTGGATGCCGGCACACTACCTATAAAAATAACGGGCAAAAAAGACATCGTCAATGCCAATCTAACCAAAGCCGACCAATATCGAGATGTTGGTGTGCTATCAGATGAGCGATATAAACCAAGCTTCAAACTCGATTTTATTGGAGGAGCCACAGGAGTAGGGGTTGGTAATACCAGCATCAACAATGCAGTAGGTTTGCAAGGAGGGGTAAATATGCTTTTTAGCGATATGTTGGGCAATCACCAGATTTTTTCGCAGCTGGCTCTGAATGGTGAAATCCTCGATCTGGCAGGACAGGTAGCCTATCTCAATCGAAGCCACAGAATAGCATGGGGTGTAGGCTTTTCGCACATACCGCTAAGGACGGGCTACCAGGAATACTACACCACCAACATCAACAACCTGCCTTTTTTGATTGCAGAGACCAATGTGGTGAGGATTTTTGACAAAACATTAAGCGTATTTGCACACCTTCCTTTTTCCACCACGTTGAGGCTGGAAGGCGGGCTTTCAGCCACCCACCGGGGTTTTCGTCAGGATTTGTACCGCGATTATTATCAGATCATCGGCAATGGTTATTACTATGTTGACCAGGAAAGAGAAAGAATACCCACTGGAGACCGCTTGTATTTTAATGACTATTACACGGTGGTCAAAGGCCTGGGAGCCATTGCCAATATTGCGCTGGTGGGCGACAATTCCTATTTTGGACTGACTTCCCCATTAGCGGGCTACCGATACAGGCTGGGCATTGACAAAAGTTTTGGCAACGACGACTATTTCAGCATCACCGCAGACTTTAGAAAATATTTTTGGATGAAGCCCGTGTCATTGGCTTTCAGAGCTACCGCCATTTCGAGGTTTGAAAAAGTTGTCAATTCTGTGTTTCCATATTACGTAGGCAACATGGGTTTTGTGCGGGGTTATGGGTCTATCCTTTCGACACAAATTGTAGATGAATTGCAGCTTGATTTCAGCCAATTGCTTGGGTCAAAGATGGCTGTGGCCGGCTTTGAAGTAAGATTGCCGTTTACGGGTCCCAAACAACTTGCGTTGATTGGCAGCAATTTTTTGCTTACAGACCTTGCCTTTTTTGTAGATGCAGGTATAGCCATCGACGAATTCAAACATCTTAAAGAGGGAGAATTGATATACGCCATTCAAAGAGACGACAATGGCAATGTGAT
>CALMWS010000293.1 GCA_937870795.1 uncultured Bacteroidota bacterium
GCCAGATAATTGATGCGGTTATTCAAATATTGTTGGATGTTTTCAAATTTAAAGAAGATGCGAAATTTAGAGACCTTTCCCAAAATGTAGTAATCAGCACTCAGGTATTTGTCTTTGTAAGATTGATCACCCCGATAATAGTTGCCCGTAACAACATCGTATTCAGGCAGCACAAAATCAGGAATATATTTGACTTCCAGGCCTGTGCGCAAAAGGAGATTCTTCTTAAAAAAAGCCCTCTCGAGGAAAAGATTTGATTTTACATAAAAACTGGGCAAGGCAACAAAAGATTGATTCACACTTTGCCAAAATGCGTGGCTTTCCAAATGGATGATCTTCCAACGCCAATGTTGTGACACCATAGCCTGACTCACCTGCAAAGCACCATTGTGCTGCACTGGCAGCGCTGTTTCAGAACGATATATGTAATTATCAATCAACTGCTGCCCCAAACTGGCTTTGATACCTAGCCAGGGCAGGTCTAGTGTGGCTAAAAATGCAGTACCCAGCACATTATTTAGCGGATCATTGTATACATTTTGGCCATTGAGTGTAAGCACATCCTGGTTCCACATGGGCTGAGAATTGAAGAAAGACAACTCGCCCGAAAGTTTAGCCACTTTGCCCAATTGAAGTGTGGTGTTGGCTTCTACCACAAAGCTACCTGCGTTGGCGCCAATACCCAACCTTGCCCTGGTATAAACATCCAGTGTCGAACCGGCGGCAATTTTACCATCCAAACGCAGGGTCACGTCATTGACAACACGGGTCTGTCCTCCGTCATTGAGTCTAAAATGATCGTAAACCAGCGACAATGTACCAAAGGCACGTTTCCATTGGGATCGCAGCATAAATGTATTGCTCCACTGCGTAAGTGCCACCCGGTTTCGTATGCCCCTGTTGTCGATGAGATAATCATTGTAAAACAGGGTGTCGTTCCGGCTGTCAAGCCCATTGTCATAATAACCCTGATAACCCGTTTTAATGTCGAGCTTGTGCCCTATGGCGAAACGCGATTCTACGGCAGCTTTCCCATCGAGTGCCAGCGTGGAGTACAAAAAGTATGACTGTTGTTCATACCTCGACTTGTTATTTGACAATGCCACAGGCACATTGATTCGAAACTGACCGGAAGGGCGAACCAGAATGGCTGTATCAACACCTCCATTGTGCACTTCATTGTTGGTATTGGACACAAAGCCGGTAAAAAAATCAAGTTTTTTTGAACGAGTGGTCCACCGGATGGCAAGAGCAACATTGGTAGTGCGGGTACCTTGATTTTGATAAAAACCCAATTGAGAAATTCGACGGTAGTTGAGCGAAATTGCAAGACCGTCTTTGAATTTTTGACCATACTCTGCCCCAACAATAAAATTTTGCTGCGAACCAAAAATAGGTGAGAAAAACAAATCTGCCAGCGGTCTTTCTGAATCGTAAAAACGAATCGAATCAGGCATGAAGTTGAAATCATCATAGGCTCTGTACCCAGTGGTAAAGCCCGAAGCCGGTTTAAATTGAAACAGCGGAGAAATTCCCATCGAACCGGCATTGCCGGTATTGAGGTCATTGAATTTTTTCTTCCGGGCAGGGTCTGCATCCTGAAAAAACAAACCCA
>CALMWS010000294.1 GCA_937870795.1 uncultured Bacteroidota bacterium
ATTTGGGTGGTCAATTATTTTGGATTTGCCTGGTCAATTAGCGTGGATTATACAGATCCATAAGTGCTGAGAAATTGAAGGCACTAAATATTGCCAACAGACAATTGGATAGCATAAAAGCCATAGCTGCAAGCAGTTTGCAAAAGACAGATTCTTTGAAATTGGCAGCAATTAATGAGCTGAGCGGTAACCGGTCTAATGATCTTGCTTCATCGCTTGACATTTTGCATTGTATAGACACAGGTTATATACCTTTAGCTGCCTGGATGATTCGATTATTGCTGCTTCTTGTGGAATTGATGCCGGTATTTTTAAAATTTGGAGGCTCCAAACCTGACGATATTTACCATTATGCATTGAAAAAAATGGCCCAAAAAAAGAAAGATGAAATGGATTTAATTTTGCTCAATGAAATGGAACTCATTAAGGCTAAAACACAATATTCCACAGTAATAGCCCGTCAAAAGGCTGCTTATGATAATAGCTTAGATGAATTAGATTTATATACCAATTTTATTGATGAGATGGCTGTACGTCAGGAACCAGATATACCAATAAATGATAAAGAGAGAGACAATTATAGCGACCGGATATCTTCAAAGTGGAAGGAACTATTGGATCGATTCGCTGCCTGATTTTTCATTTAATCCTTTTCTTTCATCCGATGCGATTTTGTCTAGTCGTTCATTGAGACTAATAATTTGCTGAAGTTTTCCGGTGCAACCAGGTGTTTGACAAATATAAGCATTGACTCTTCCTTTGATATTGTCATAAAGGTTTGTAAATATTTGTGTCATTTTATCTCTGTAAACCCTGTTTTCTTCGGATGGAAGTGGAGGTAATATCACCGTATACTGATTAAACACGCCTCCTAATTCTGACATGTTTAGGTAAGCTGCTAAAAATTCTTTGGTTTTGAATTCATAGGTCTTGCATTCAAAGAAGTAAATATTTCCTGCGGTGGTGTACATTACAGCCTCAACTTGAAAATTGTCTTTTTTAGTGGAAGTAAGTTGAAAGTTAAATAACAGTTCACTTACGATATCGCTGTTTAGCTTAGACCATTGATATAGCTTTAATAAGCAATAGTATTCAAAGTATTTGCCATGGCCAAAAGGATCATTGCCACGAACAAAAGAGAACAAAGAGAATAGATTTTTTAAAGCGTTGGGTCTAATTTTTAGATGATTGTCAACTAGATTATTGAGCACCAATCCGCATTCTTTAAAGTAGGATTGTAAGTTAGTAGATATGTTGAGGGTCTTTTCATCTGTAATGTAATTTTTATATTTCCAGAATGAATTCCTGAACAACCCTGGTAATGGATACAAATGGTGAATTATATTACCTTTATAAAGCAATGAGAAGTTTGAGTCAATGTGAAATTCTGAATTTTTATTATTAACATTGAAATCATTGATAATATTTTGCGTTACTTCGTTTTTATATTTCCTATCAATGTTAATTTTGTTGAGAATGTTTAATTGATTTTCACCGTTATCCTCAAAGTTGGTTCCTGTTATATTATATAAGAAATCTGTAGCCTCTGAATTGCTGTAAAAATCTGGGAGGGATTCAATAATGGCAAGTAAATCACTGTCTACTATGCTTATATTATTTTTGTCTACAATGGCTTGAAAGGAAATTTCTTTGTCAGTAAATAATGAAAGGACAGTGCGGAGATCACAGCGTAGTTCTAATGGCTTCCTTACCTCAAAATTTTCATTGGGTGATATATACTTGACACCAGCTTTTACAACAGCATCAGTGATATACTCTGTAATTAATAATTTTTCAGTAAATTTATCAGGATACACATAATGGAATTTAGATTTTACTCTTTTATCTTTTATCCTGAGCAAAGGCAAGGTAAATTGTTTTAATCCACCACCATAGTTTACTACTAATATGGACTTTTTATGAAGTTTATAATTACTGGCAATATACGACTCAATCTCATTTAGATTGATGGTTGTACTTTCTGATTCACTTATATCAATGATATTTGTGGTTAGTGCATCTTTTAAAGCAGAGACTAACCGAGATGTCCAATGATCTTTTGTAGCTTTATGGGAGGTGAGGATCAGGAGGTGGTAATTCTGATATTGTTCAATACCCATGCGTAAGGGATATAAATTGATGGTATTTTGTTTAGTGCTAACACATAAATACAAAACATCAAATTCTCCAACATTTATAGGGTTATTATTTTCCATTTGCTGTCCATTTAATTTCTGGGACTAAATCACCTGGTTGATATTCTGGTGTATGCCTTGAAGTTACGATCGCTCCCCCCAGCCTTGGCACATGGATGCCAATCCATCTTACCGGGTGGTAAAAGTGAACCAGGTAGGCATAGAGCCAAATCGGGCCCTGACCGGATAGAATTACTCCTTTGTGTGCAAATTTTTGATCCATAAAGTGTGGTGGCTGAATGGTTTTTAATATCTCAGGCTCTATGGGGTCGGGGCCAGTATTAAATTCGATAAAAGCGATTTCTTCGGTTTGGTATTTTAGGTTAAACTCCATGCTGTTGTTTTAATTCATTGAGGGAGGGTTCTATCCAGTTGGCGACCGGGGCTTCTATATGGGGTAGTACGATCTTTGTAGGATTGCTCTTGGCATCATTATATATGTACCACCTGTGGTAACCTTCTGGAATGAAACCATTTTTCTTACTTTTATCTTCAAGGCTATACATGTACATAGTCACGGTATAGTGTAATACCAACTCACCATTGGATGGCAATTTGATGATCTGTGGCTGCTCTACCTTAAAGAAGGGATCAAGGCACAACAGTTGATCTCCCATTTGACCTCCAATTTGTTGCGCCCATTGGCGTATGTCTGCTTCTGAGGTAAGATCTGAATAAAAGCACGACATGTAGTATTTACCCTGGTACACAAAATGAGAGGTCAAAGATTTGGGCAG
>CALMWS010000295.1 GCA_937870795.1 uncultured Bacteroidota bacterium
GATCAAATGCAATGTAGTTGTCAAACATTTCAGGTTTTAAAAATAAGGTCTCAACAACAAAGAGGCCCGCCAGGGATTCTCCTATGATGCTCCTATTTTTATTGACCCGATATCTTTGTTCTACTAAAGGAAAAAGTTCTTCTTCTACAAAGGATCGAAAAGCATTGGCACCGCCAACAATTGGGGCAATTTCTTTGTCAGTGGCTACCGCTGTAGCACCTGTCAAATCGCGCCTTCTTTGGGTATTTTCTATGCCCACCAACATTACAGGGGCGATTTTTTTGGTCTGGATTAGCGTATCCAGGGTGTTGGCAATATGTGGAAAATCTTCTTTTATTCCTCCATCTGCCATGTACAATACATTTATCGAATCTAAGTTTGTTTGGTATTGAGGAGGAAGCCAGACATTGATAACTCTTTTCTCTCCCAAAATTTTTGAATCCAAAGTAATTGTTTCGTGCTTTGGTATTTTATCATTTGCCGGGGCGGGGCCACTGCAATTCAATAGTGTCAAAATTAGGAGGAGAAAAAGGTGTGGGCTTTTATTCATTTTAATCTATTTTGAATTTAGATGCAAAAACTACTTTCTGGTTTGAATAACTCTTTTAAAACCATTTACTTTCGGTACAAGCATGCAAAGCACAATGGGTGCCCTACTTGACGAAATATTTCAGGGCTAAATTATGCTAACTTTTCCAGGTTTGAGAATCGAATTCAGAATACAATCCATTTTAAATACTTGCTTTACTCTGTAAAATAGCTAATGAGCTGTGTGAGAATGGCCAATACCACAACTGCCAGCGAAATGGCCTTCAAATCCATTCTGAACAATAAAAATGCCGGGACCAAAAACATAACAGCTCTGAAGAAAGCCAAATAAGGCATTTCTAATTGCTGGGAAGATTTGGGAGCTGCATAGACCGCCCATAAATAAATGACCAATGCCAGGGCACCAATTGTGAAGAGGAGTTTAGTAGGAAGGTTCCAATTTCTGGTCATGCCGTAATAACCATAGGAAAACAACATTCCCATTTCCAGGGAAAATACAACTATTGAGTTAATAATTTTGATCATATTGATGGTTTAATTATGAAGAAAAGCTTACGTAGTTAAGACTTAACACAATGATTTATTTCTTTTGAGCACAACACGTTAAATTACAAATGTCTTTTAAAACAATGCCGCTCCTTCTGTTTTGTTCACCCAAGGCCGGGGCTATTCAATTCCATTGTTGAAATTAGCTTTATACCCAAAGGTCTTTGCAACAAATAATACCGAAATTTAACCTCGTGCTGAGCGCGTTAAATGATTTATTAATCAGGTTTTTTCCTATTAACAAGCTCAGTGAAACTTTTAGCAGCATTTGTAAAATCCGAAGGTACAAACACAATGGTTGTGGTGTTATTGTCTATTCCTATCTCCGAAAGCATCTGCATTCGCCTAAGTTCAAGTGCGATTGGGCTACCTTCCATTTCTTTGGCTCCTTGTGTCAATTTTATCGATGACTCTAATTCTGCCTCAGCTTTAACAATCCTTGCTCTTTTTTCTCTTATGGCTTCAGCCTCTCTTGCCATAGCCCTTTGCATGGCCTCCGGGATTTCAACATCTTTCATCTCAACCATTTCAATTTTAATTCCCCAGGGTTCAGTAGTGGTATCTACTATTCTTTGAAGTGACCCGTTGATTTGTTCTCTTTCTCTCAACACTTCATCAAGGGTGTGTTGTCCAATAATATTGCGTAATGCTGATACAGAAAATTGATATACGGCCCTGTCATAATCGGCAATTTTAATAATTGCATCTTCCGGACTTGTAATTTTAAACCACAGAACTGCATTCACCTTAATGGTTACACTGTCTTTAGTAATCGTTTCCTGTTGTTCAAGGTCAACAGTATTTGTCCTGATATCCACTCTTTTTTGCTGATCAATCAGGGGAATAATCCAATATAGTCCTGGTCCTTTTATTGAATTAAAACGCCCAAGCCTGAATACAACTCCCCGTTGGTATTCTTGCGCAATACGAAAGCCTGAAATGAGTATTACACAAATTACTCCTAGTATTGGTATTAGTGTCATGATTTATCTTTTTTATTATTCAAAAAAATCGAATCAATATTACGGATATTGATTATACAACCTGTTTTTTAATCTGGATCGCCATTATGGTAAATTTTACCATCGTTTTAACCTGTATTTATGTGCTTTTGTGAATGTCAATATTAGTTAAATTGTATTTATAATGAAGTATAAGATACGAATGTTGTGAAACACAAATATCAAATATAGCTACTTTATCCGATTTTCCCATTTCGACCTCCATTTTGATAGAATAATGTCGTTGGAGTGGTTTTGCTATTGTGTTTATTCAATTCAACCTTTAAATTCAAATTCTTTAAGGGTAAGCCATTTTCCGCCGTTTACCTGCTTTATAAGACTTACTTTTCTAAATTCTAATTTCCCGGGCAGATCTATTTTTTCAATTTTTTCAAATATTTCATCAGTGCAAATGGAATTTCTTGGGTGCATTAAAGTTATATGTGGTTCTTGTTTTCTTGGATTGTCACAAAGCCCAAGAAGAATACGCTTGCGTAAATCTTCAAATTCTTTGGTGTTATTTGAAGCTGGAAGAAACAGTCCGTTCCCATTGTCAAACCTTGCCACCTTACCAAACTCAAGGAAAAGGTTATGTTGGGTTGGCGTCAGCAGTTGCAAATTAGCAATGATTTGTTCGAGATTCACGATTTCATCTTCTCTGCACAATGTGACGTGAGCTTTTATGAGTTCAAATTGCAGTGGATTATACACTTGCCTTATTTGTTCAATGTTAATAGCGTCTGCCGGATCTGCAAATAAAGTTAGTTGTATGCGAATGTTTGAGGTCAATTGAGGGGAATTTGAATGATTGGTTTGTGTTTCTTTTGGGCTTTCCACAAACAGCCTTAGAGCGCTATTTTTAAACCTTATATTTCATCGTACCATTAAAGTATCTGTAACAGATTTTGGCAGTATGTCAGAATTGTGTTTTCCATAATTCTAATGCAGGTACAAATTATCTCTATCTTCAGGATGAGACTCTGTTTGGACTTATTCAAAATACACAAAGATATTAAAAGAAAAAAATGAAGGCCTTAAGCCCCTTATTCTGTTTATTAGTCCATTATCCTTAAAATGATGCAATGAACGCTCATGTATGCCTCTTACCCGAATCTAGGCATATAGAGTTGCCTTCATTAGTTGGGGTTCACAAGAAAGATAAAAATAAAAGTTGAGTTTTAAAATGGTCCGAGGCTTATTGCTAAAGCGTAGTCATAAGAAGTTGGCACCTTTGTCTGGTTTTAGATTTTGAACCCTTTAATTTTACAATGCTATGCTAATTCCAAATGAAAGGTTTAGGGAACTAATGATTTGATCCCCATTTTTCGTTGAAGATGTTTGTTGAATTGCATAATTGGCTGAGCCAGCTATTCCATTCGTTGTAGTCAATGTTGTTTTAATATCCTTCAGTTGGATGTCACTTGTCCTGCAATATTCCATATTCGTGAGCAGGGCTATTCTTTTTGTCATTGAATACTTAATGCCTCCACCAATTGAAAATATCAAACCCAATCCTGAACTTTTGCTTTGTTCTATATATGCACTTGCAGTGTCTGTTACACAACTCCCTTTTAAAAGCGGTGATGATACAAATGCTGCCCCAATAGTTGTTCTTATGGTTGGTGATATTTTGTTCTGCCCTGAAATAATAAATTGTTTAAATACACCTATTTGAAAGGCACCCATTAGCCAGGATTTTTTGTCAAAGTGCCAGTTTGGGTAAATTGCATAATTTGTTTGTGAAGGTGGGTTGAATGGATCTGAACCAATGGTAAATCCCTGGTATATTTTTGCAGTTGAGAAAATGGTTTCAAATGCATTTGTGTTAATGGGATTTCTTTGTCCGGATGCATTAACAATGAATTTCCAGTTTTTAGATAAAGGATAAAAGTATGAAAGTGAAAGGCTCGTACCCAAATTGGCAAAGCCGGATGCATTGTTTGACAAATCTGTACTTGCAAATTTACCCACGGTAAAAGCCGGCCCAAACGATAAGGAAACATCCCCATGCTTTTGTCCAAGTACTTTTGTCATTGGAGTATTAAGAAAGAATACAAATACGAAGAAGAAGAATTTATTCATAGAATATTATCTAAAGTAAGCACAAGTCTCAACCCAATTTCTGTGAAAAATACAATGCCATTGTCAAGTGATTCTACCACTTTTACAACATTGTGCCTGTCTATTAATTTATTCCTGGCCATTTTGTATTTGTCAAATTATGGTGTTGTTTAAGGATATTGGAATGGGCCACTAACCTGATTCAGCCTGGTGTCAGACGCCCAACCTGGATTGCTGTTTGAGCAGATCGGCGGTCATCAAAAAAGTTTGTGGTGGAGCTTGCGTTAAGATGCTGTTAGCGATTCATTGTTTGTCTACTGGCATGACCTCCAAATTAATTTTTAAAAGAAATTCCGTTTTCACTCAATACCTTTTTGAGTTTTGGAATTGTACTGGGCCCCATACCGTGAAGATTAATGATTTCTTTTTCTGTCCATTTTGCTAAATCCTCCAATGACTTTATGTTTTCTCTTTCTAATGCCCGTCTTGCCGGGGCAGCTATTAATGAAAGAAAACCGTCTTTGGGCTTGCGTTCTTCCTCACAAATTGGGCAGGTCGGACAGTCGCTGCTTTTGTAGAATTGATGTCCTTTTTTACAGGTCCTTAATGTTCTTTTTACCTCCATGTTTTGTATTTATAAGGTATTACTGTTTCTATTTATAACGATCCTTAAACCCTCTGTAGACACAAATCAGACGATTGCTTGCTTTTAACATCTCATAAAGTTGTGAAATTTTGGCTGGCATAAACCGTTCAATTTATTACTAGCAAACCTACAAATTAAAAATCTTTCAGTTTGAAATCGAAAATATGTTATGTCATTTGGAGCAACTGTGATTTCAATTTTCAAACTGCTTATTAATTCAAACTAAATTTTACCGGAAAAGTGCTCTTGCATCTTACCACAACTCCCTGGTGCTTTGCTGGTTTCCATTTTGGCATTGTGGAAATAAGTCTTAACACTTCTTCCTGACATCCACCGCCAATACCTCGCACTATTTGAATATTACTTATAGATCCATCCTTCTCAACGATGAAACTTGCTATTACTCTTCCCTGGATGCCGTTTTCACGAGCAATGTTAGGGTAGATTAAATTTTTTGCTAAATATCCATAAAGTGCTGCATCACCACCTGGAAATTCAGGCATCTGTTCTACAGTAGTAAATATCTCTTCATTATCAGTTATTGGGTCTCTTTCTGGCGACACCTCAGGAGACTTTAAAGGCTCTGCAGCATCAGTTCCAGGTAATTCTTCAAGAATTTCTTTCTCATGTGTAACATCCAGATTCTCAGTTTTGGCCATGTCAACTTTATCTTTTTCTGAAAGTTTTGTGGCTCTTGTTTCCTTAAAATACGATACACATCCATTTTCGCTGATTCCTGCCCACTCACTGCCTTGCATTTCTGGTGTACGAATTACGACTACCATTTTTTCATTTTTACATTGCCAATCACTGCGAAATTTTTCGAAATGTTCCTTTTGTGGTTGTTTTATATAGGATAACTTTCCTTCAAATATTTTCCCCAATTTCTTATTGAATATCTCATACACCCCATCATCCGTTTTTCCGTAAAATATCCCATTATCCATTTGTGATGTATTAGCGTACTTAAATTCAGTTTTTTGTGGAGCATTGATATCTATCAGTCCCTTTTTACCATACGGCTCTTTTGCGCCTATAAATACGGATGGCTCAGAAGTAACCTCCAAAAAAGTATAATCAGCGGGCAGTCTTTCTATTCCGGATTCATTTACCAACTTGTATTTCCTTACAATAGATCCATTATCTGGTTTCACCTCAACAATAAACGGATGAATATCAGAAAAGTAACTTACTGCGACACTGCCCACAGGCCTAAAGATTTGACCATTTTTACTCACAAGAAAAGTTTCGTAAGTGTTTTGATCAGTAACTACTCCATATTTATCACTGTGCTTTTGCTTAATTCTGTCATAAGCACTGCTAAAATGATACTCAACAGGCAGGATAATTTCTCCTTTGCCACCATAAATCCCTTTTTTATCTTTCTTCAAATCATGAACTAAATAACAGCCATCCATAGCTGTTATCTCGTGATGATTTATGGGTATAATCACTTCACCTTTTTCACCAAAAACGCCACCTTTGCTCTCCAAATAATTGTCTGAATGTTGAAACCAAGCTACAAAATGGTGCATCGAGGGTACTGGTGTGATTTTGGAGAATTCAAATGGGATCAATTCATTGCCACTTTTGTCGATAACTCCAAATCTGGGTAGAGCACCTTTGATTTCTTTCCATAAAATGACACGTTGTCCATCAGTCCATTGAGCATGTTCAGGATCTTCAGGATAAAGTAAGTTTCCGTCCATACGATAAACTACTGTTTTATGATCATTTCTTTGGAGGTCAAATGTATTTATTGGATCGTATTCATTGGGCTCTACTGTACGACCAGGTATATTAAAAAGATGCTCTCCTTTACCATTAAAAAACTGTAATAGGGTGTCGGGGTAAATTTTTGCTACCAGTAAATCAGCCGACAAGGCCCTCACATATTGATACTTTTCTGGCAATACCAAAGTTCCATCGGAGTAAATCATACCCCATGAATTTGGGACTTTGTCGTTTTTCGTGACACCTGCGAATCCAAAATGATCTCTAAACCCATTAAAATGCGCTTGAATATGTTGATATATTAGTGGAACTCTTATTGAGCCATCGCCATTGAAAAGCAACATCTTACCATCTTTTTTACCAGCAAATATGGCACCAAGTTTTGGTTCTATCTCGTCATAAATAGTAGGAATAACTACATTCCACTGCTCGTCACGAACGCCCCATTTTTTAGTGTCATAGTCATATATCCTTTCCAGTTTTTGCCCATAGATGGATGGTGTTAATAGAATGGATATAAAAAAAATGTAATGGTATTTTATTTGCATACTATCCAGTTGATTTGATAAATAAATATTTTAATGTTTCTTCATTTTGGTAAACTTTATTATTTCTAATTTTTTTTTTAAAAATAAGCATGTATACAAAAATAAATTTGGGACATTGCATTGTTGTTTGTTTCGTTGTTCAAAAAAAATAACTTTCGAAGCCAGGATTTTCTACTTGCGGAGCGAAGATATTACAGTTCTTATCTTATACCCTGTTTTTCTTTATTTGTACTTTCAAATTATAGATAATTGTTTTTCTAAGTACTTTTTTGATTTAACGGTTTGGGCATTTCCGAAGGCGGTGATATTTAGTTATAATGTTCAATCGAAAAGCAGAAGTTTAGCTTAGCACACATTTCCAATCGAAGCTGCTCAGCCCCGCTTTGGGCAATACCTTGTTAGCGGCTGGTTGTCTTCAATTATTCTCTTATGCCATCCCAAATGAACTTCACTCTGTTTTTTGTATTCTGTTTAAAACATAGCCTTGACCTGCATCTCCAACTCTTGGCGTGAGGTTCTCATCTAATACAAAGAGAATGTCATTGGTTACTTTCCAATATAACTGATATTCCGAAGGTGCACCGGTCGAAAGCTGGTAGACGATATGTGTAGAATCCAATGCTGTGCCTTGTTTAACAACGATGTTTCCTGAGTTGGTTAGTCTGTCATTATTCTTTCCTACATAAACCCGTGCCATAGTGTAAGTCGAAGGCAAGCCTGTTCGAGTGTTGCCATAGATAACAAGTGCAAACTTCAACCTTTCGCAGTCGGGGCAAGGTATCCTGCTCTCATATACCGCTAATACCGAATCACCATTTGTATCGGTTTTTGAAAACCAAGGTTCAGGTGCAATTTGTTGAGCTTCACAAGAAGCCATAAATAATATAATGGCTATAAAAGTAGCAACCATGCATATTGTTAAAAGTGATTTACTTTTCATTATCCTATTATAACTGTTGTTTTCAAATTTATGTTGTATTGCTTTCAACTGCATTGGTCTTGAAAATCTTTATCAGGATGAATCGAAATCCTAATATTAAAATGTAAAGTTATTCGGGTCTATTAAACTTGCTGCTAACTGTTTGCAGATTTGCGAGGTGATTGATTTAGAAGCACATACTTTCAAATTAGCACTAATGTTCATTTGAAAACATCAGCATAACATTTGTTCAAAGACATCATAGCATTACAATTGTTTAATTACCCCCGACTGCCCTACTTTTGTCAAGCCTATATTAGAGGCGGGTATTTTGGGTATTTTATGCATTTTTTTGATTTAATATTTCTATAAAATCTTGCCAATTTAATAATTCAGTTCCTTCCTTATGAGTCAAGATATTAAATGCCATAGCTTTGCCAAGATACTCAATTTTGATTCCTCGGTATTTTTTTAGGGAACCGATAAGTATTGTATTTAGAAAAGGTGCAATTTTCAACATTATTCCTTGACTAAATCCATATCTGTTGTTAGGTGAAATTATTAGTGAAGGCTGGAAAATACTTAATCTTTCAAATTCGATTTTTTTTAATTCTTCATTGATTTCTCCATTTATTTTCAAATAGATTGTCTTTGTTCTTGGGTTAGCATCAACCGAAGATAATATTTCAAAGTGTTTTACTCCAGCCTCTTTACATCTTTTTGCAAAATCAACTACAGCCGTTTTATCTATTTTTACAAACTCTTCTTTACTCACTTTTGATGGTTCACCAACTCCTAGTGTACAAATAGCTACATTGTGACCTCCAAGATATGACATGTAACTTTCTGAATTAAATATATCTATTTCAAATCAATACTTCGGTAATAAATTAAGCTGCGATTTTCCCAAAATTAAGGATTTCGCATAAATCTGATGGATTTTTATAAAACTTTGGATCAACTCGATACTTTGATAATATTAAATTCATTAATAACATGTTTGATAGCTCTGTTTTAATGTCATGTATTGACATTGGGCTGCTTTGGTTAGCAGGAATTTCTTTTCTAGCTATTGCTTTTGCAATGTTTATTGATGTTAGTGTCGCATTAAAATGAAAATCTAATTTCTGTTTTGACACAGACTGACAGTTCGTAAGGCCTGTGTGTTGCTTTGCATCTCTAAAGTTAAATTCCATTTGATACCTGGCTCGATAATATTGAACTAGTTTACTTCCTTGTCGATTGATGTTAGTTGAAAAATAAATGGTCGATCCTTTCACTGATCCGTTTTTATCAAGGTAATCAACAAATGCCACTTTTATTAGCTTTCCGAGACTTATAGAATATACAATACCACTATAGAGCGTCAATTGATCATCCTTAAACTCGCATTTTAGTCGCCTTTTATCAATATTTTTAGTGTCTACTTTTCCATCATATTTTTTTGGCCTGCCTCGACCTGCTTTTGGACCATTATACAAATATCTTAAATTTGCATCATCACGTAATCTAGAGATAAATTCAAAACCTTTTTTAATCACAGCAGATACATATTTTTTCTTGGAAAAATAAGCGTCAGCAACCAAGATTCTAGTTATCCCTCTTAACCCCAATGACTCGCTGTTAAAAAAACTAATGTATTGGTCCACTAATGTATTTTCTTTATCGGATGATTTCTCGTTTCTGGTCTGAACAGCATTATAGTGATAGGCTGTATTCTGTTTGACATCAATAACACTAAAGCATCCTATTTCTAGTCCTCGTTCATAACCTCCTTTACATCCTGAATAGAAATAGCCAATTTCAGGAGTTTTTTTACCGCTTTTTGGGATAAAACTGGGATCAAAACCAATAATTAATTCATCACTACAATTTATAGAAATAAACTCGGCATTAAACTTTGCCCAGTCAAAATCGGTTTCAAAATTATTTCTATAGGACTTCTCATTCATGTACCCATATCTCGAAAATTGTAGAAAATTGGCCTTCCCTCGTATGCTTAACATTAGCATTAGAATATGACTAATAAATTTTGCCTGTACCTTTCCGATATCAGACATTTTTGATATTATTGCAGTAATAAGGCTACGGCCTGTGGTAAATGCGTTTTGAATAGTCATGTACGAGATGATTTATTCAGGTTAGCCTAAGCTAATTTACGCATTTACCTTTTATTTATAAAATTACCGAAGTATTGTTCATATTTAGTTACCTTAATTGTACTGATGATTTTTCAGCCCCCATTTCAATTCCTTTCAGCAGTCCGAAATAGCCATAGGCAACTTCTTTTGGTATATTTTTGGGGTCCCCAAACATGGCTTGAAGTGTCACAAGAGCGAAATTTAGTACTTCTTCGTCTCGAAGAAACTTAATTTGCGACAGATCGGAGGAGGTGTCTTTTTTTCATCGTTGAAATAACCGATGAATTGACCAAACCAATTAATATTTTTGACTACTTGTCCAGAAGATATTGTCGGGATTGTCCTTTTATTAAGTCTAGTCTGAGCATAATAGATTATAAAGATTGATTCAAGAAGGTCTTCAACTTTAATTCTGTCAAGTCCGTGCTTTTCAAGTGCTAGTAAAACACTTGTAAAATTTGGCTGTTACTTATTAATTTCTGTCGAAATTTTTGTAAGTACGCCAACATTACTTTCCTGAAAAAAGTGTTTGGCTGCTTCTAACTGGTCCTTGGTTATTTTTAAGTTGTTCATAATGTATCTTTCTTCGTTTCCTGCTATTACCACTAACGGTTTGCGGCTTGGCGTAGTGGGGGCTTTTCAGCACAAAACTTCATACGAAGCCGAAAGTTCAAATTTAAGAAAAACTGTCATACGAAGCACGTCCGCCCCCATTACGCCAAACCGCTGTTAGCAGCTGGCGTTCTGTCCACCGTCTTAGTAAACCATTGTCTGTATGTCGTGTAAGTGTCGTTGTCGGCTTGTGTGTTCGGGTATTTATTCTTTTTTCAGAAGGGCAGGAAAATTTTTTATTCATTTTTTTCGGGAAAACAAGCACACTCTTTTTGTAGCTTTGGTTTGCGTGTTGGCTTGTAGCGGCTGCAAAATGTGTGTGCTTGTGTGTGTTGGCTTTTTATTTTGCTAACTGTAATATCCTGTATGCTCCTCTTGCAACAATTACAAAAACAATTGCTCCAATAATCAAGTCGGGATAACCTGAATTAAGCCAATTAACTAAAAGTCCTGCAAGGATAACACCCGAATTAATGATTACGTCATTGGAAGTAAAAATCATACTTGCTTGCATATGGGCTTCTTTGCTTTTCCCTTTTTGTAATAAGTAAAGACAAATCACATTTGCTATAAGGGCTAAAACAGAAACTACAATCATTGTTTGAAAATCGGGCATTTTTTCAACTCCGATAAAACGTCTGACAACTTCAATGAAACCGATAACAGCTAAAAGGATTTGAAAATATCCTGCAAACTTGGCGATGTTATTTTTTCTTGCAATCGTTCCTGCAACTGCAAATAATGCCAATGCGTAAACGATACTGTCAGCAAGCATATCCAAACTGTCTGCTACCAATCCCATTGAATTGGAAAAAATACCAAACAGCATTTCCAACCCGAAAAACAGAAAATTGATAATAAGAACTGTCCACAATAATTTTCGTTGCATACTGCTTGTGTCTGCTTCTATTTCTGCTGTGTTTTCTTCCGTTGAGATTAAAGTTGTATCAAGATTTAGAGTTTCCAAAGCCGAAAGTATAGGTTGGCTTTCCGCAATATGATGAACTGTCAGTTTTCGGTTTTGAATGTCAAACTCCAATGATTTTATTTCATCAAACTTTTGCAGTTTCATTCGTATCAATTGCTCCTCGCTTGGGCAATCCATTTTTGTAATGTTAAAGATTGTCTTTTGCATAATTCTTACAATTTTAGTTTTATACCGCCATTAACTAAAAACCCGTCCAGCGGTGCGTAAATGTCCCTGAAAATAGGATTGGTAACTGTTCCTGTATAAATGGTATCAAATCGGGTTTGTCTTGCGTCAAGGAAATTTTCAAAGTTGATGTAAACAGAAAATTTCTCCCATAGCTTTTCAACCATAAATCCGCAAAGCACATATTGTTTTCCTGTTGCTCCGTCACTTAATTTTTGAGGGCTGAAATAATACGCTTCCAAACCTACTTTCCATTTATCCTCTATTTCATACATTAAAACTGAATTTATCCTGTGCTTTGGTGTAAGTGGCGTATTTGTCGAAACTCCGTTTTGATGCAAGCGTGTATCTGTAAACGTATAGCCCAAAAACAATTTAAAATCTTCATAGCCGATTTTGATATTGGTTTCCGTTCCTCTTGTATCAATATGCCCTGCCGAATTGATAAATTGGTATAAGCCGTTTGTTTGATAGTGAAGCAATAAAGGATTATCCAAATAGGTGTAAAAGAAAAGTTGGTTAATGCTAAACGTTACTTTTTCGCCAAATGCGGTGCGGTAATTAAAATCAACATTTCCTCCGTAGCTGCGTTCTAATTTGTTGATGCTTTTATCAATCGGCATTACATTTTGATATTGTATGCGTTCGCTTTCTTCGGTAAAAATAGTTGGCGTTTTATAGCCAAAGCCACCGCCAAGACGTGAAGAAAATTTATCTGTAATTTTGAATAATGCTGAAACTCTTGGTAGTAAAGCAATGCCATAATCAATAACATAATCGGCTCTGAAACCTGTTTCAAGATTAAGCCACTTGGTAGCTTTCCACGAATTTTGAGCAAATGCACCAAAAGTAATTTGGTCGTAATTTCTTAACGGAAAAGTATCTAACTGCTTTTCCTGAAAATTGTCTGTCCAAAGATTTACCCCTGCAACCCATTCTGTTTTTTCCCTTACATTGGTATAGCTTGCTTCGCTGAAAGTTGCTGTTTGTGTGCCGTCAAAACTATAATTTGGAATGTTGATTATCCTGTTAAAGTAACTCACGCTGTTTTTAAAATTGAAAAAACTTTTGTCATTAAATTTATGGTCAAAAGACAATTGCGTGGAATAGCGTTGTGTTTTGTTTTCTTCAAAATAACTGTGGATAGTGTCGCCCTTTCCTTGTATAAAATGTATGTCGCCACCGATACGGTTTTCAATGGCTGTGTTTAATCCAACATTCAGTTTTGTTTTATCGCTGAAATAAACAAACAACTTGGGATTGAAAACATACCTGTCAAATTTTGGAATAGCTGTAAGGTCAATATTTGCAGGGTCGTAAGTCCAATTGCGGTTATGTGAGGCAAATATTGTTGTTCCTATTTTATTGAAACGTTGTCCGTAAAAACCATTGAGGTCAAAACCTCTGCCCGAACTTCCGTTTAAATGAAAACGTAACTCTCTTTCATCAGTTGGCGTTTTGGAAATCAGGTTTACCAATCCTGCTATTGCTCCGCCTCCGTAAAGTGTAGATGAAGAACCTTTAATAATTTCTACCTGCTTTAAGTCAAGCGGTGGCGTTTGTAAAAGTCCCAAACCGCTTGCTGCACCTGCAAATAAGGGAAAACCGTCTTTAAGGATTTGGGTGTATCGTCCGTCAAGCCCCTGACTACGAATAGAAGCGTTGGCAGATGTTGCCGAAGTTTGTTGCGTTTGTATGCCTGTGCTTTCGCTCAAAAGCATACGAATATCGCCCGCTTTCATATTTCCTTTTTCCTCTAATTCCTCTCCTGCAATAAATTCAATTCTTGTTGGAATGTCTTTGATTGTTCTTGAACTTCGTGTAGATGAAATCACAATTTCGTCCAACTCGTCTGCATTTGATTTGAGAAAAATCTCTATCAGGTTTGATGTTGTCAACGGAAATTCAAACGTGTCTTTTCGTGTTTCATAACCGATATAACGAAATTCAATTATCTGCTTTCCGTTTGGAATATTGGTTAAGGTTATCAGTCCGTCAATGTCTGCGGTTGCTCCTGTTGCTGTCCCTGATAAAATAGCTGTCGCACCGATTAACGGCTCTTTCGTTTCGCTGTCTTTTATGACTGCTTTAAATGTATTCTGTCCGAATACGGTATTTATATGAAATGCTGTCATTAGCAGCAAAATGATTTTTAGCTTCATTGTCTGAATGATTATTAATGTTTGAAAAATAAGAATTGGCGGTGCGTAGCACCGCAATTTGTTATTGTGCCGAAGGCACGGAAACATTAACTAATCTTAGGCGGTTGCCAAATGAAAGAGCAAAAGTCAGACGTAGTATTGTCCTTGTATATGGAAACTTTTTTATCTGAATAGGTAAGGACAGAGTTTAAAGAGAAGTTTGCTATCGGGAAAGTAAATCCTAAACAGGTATGGCAATTCATAAAAGGCGAACAACAATCGCCACAATCTTTATCTTGGTTGTCTTGGGATTGTTCAGTTGTTTGCTCCTGAAAACATTTGTCCTCCAATAAACTTGGTGCTGCTGTCAGCAACAAAACATAAATGGCTAATATGAAAGATAAATATTTCACGGTGCAAAGTTAATAAAAATCATTTTTCTATCGTCCAATCATCGTTGTCATTT
Organism: uncultured Bacteroidota bacterium; assembly: GCA_937870795.1. Taxonomy (GTDB): domain Bacteria; phylum Bacteroidota; class Bacteroidia; order Chitinophagales; family Saprospiraceae; genus JADKBO01. Next base: position 14,518 of record CALMWS010000295.1, read on the forward strand.
TCTTCAACATTAATTTTGCTGATTACAGCGTTTGCCCCTGAGTCCGTGTAAGTTCCATATCCATTAACAAATACGCCTTTTGCTCCGTCTTTTCGGTTTCTCATTGCATATAAAATGGCTTCGTCTTCCAAATCGTTTTGTCCGGTAAAACGATATATTTTATCAATAACGATGTCGTTCAAATCAACCTTTTCGCCTCCTTTTTTGTATGAGATGTTTTCTTCTAACAGGTTAAAGTCTTCTGTGTAACCTCGTTGTCTTAATATTTCAATTACTTCTGATAATGTTTTCTCTGTTGATAGCATAGTATTCTCTTTATAGATGTTTTATAAATGCAAAGTTAAAAAAGCGTTGGGAAAAATGGCTCTTTGGCTTTTGCCGAAGCGTGGGCTTTTGCGTGTTGGGGCAAAAGCCAATGTGCCATTGTGCGGTGGCAAAAAAATGAATAAAAAATGTGCGGTGGGGAAAAAAGAGAAAATACAGAAGTGTCGGCAAAGAGTGTCGGATTACCCGTTGTCCCGTTTCAATATGGTCTGTCTTTGTTTGTCTGTCTGTCAAAATGGTTTACTTTTTTTGTTTGTCCGTCCGTTACTGTCAGGTTGCACGGTCGTCTGTTACGCTTGGTGCTAACGTTTTGCGGCTTGGCGGAGGTGGCGATTTAAACCACAAATGTTTATACGAA